>VAZQ01000514.1 GCA_005883115.1 Alphaproteobacteria bacterium
TGATCTGGCTCTCGTGCCCGACATAGAGCCAAGCCGCGCCAAAGATGCGCTCCAGCTCCAGCTCGAAGATGCGGGGATCGGTGTAGATCCGCCGGTGCACGCGACCGGGTGCAATTAGTGAAGCAAGCTCGGCGTCGATATTGCTCATCATCTTATGCCTTGTCGCCGGGGTGAATTCCCAAATGATACCCCATCGTGGCGGCGACGCTACTGCAAAGCCGTTGTGCTGCAGAGCCGCGCTACTGCGGCGCTGTCCCGGTCGGCCGGTGCAATGCAGTTTTCGTGCGCTGCGCGACCAGCCATTTCGAGCGCCCTGTCCAGCCCAGTGCCAGCGTCCGCAGGAAAGGGGGCCATGTTGTCGGAAGGCCGAGCAAGTACGACATGCGTTGCGTATGTTCGGTGATCGGCCGCTCGTTTGTCTCCCACGTCTCCAGCGCCGCCGGTACGTTCGCATTGCGCTCGAGATAGACCGCCAGCGACAGCGCGTTCATCATGGCGCATCCGGCGCCCTGGCCGATGTTCGGCGGCAGCGCGTGCGCTGCGTCGCCGATGATCGCCACTCGTCCGGCCGACCAGCGGCGCAGCTTGATCAAATCGAAGCGATCGTAGCGGCCCTGCGCGCCGAAACGGTCGATCAACGGCGCGAGGTGAGGAAACCAAGCTTTCCACGCATCCTTTCGCACCGGCGTCGCTTTGGCCAGCTCGTCGCGATCGAGCATCGTGAGCGCAATATAGATGTCCGTCTCGCTGCAGGGCGTATAAAGCACGCGCCGGGTGCCCGACCAATATTCAACGGTTGTGACCCCGTCCGTCGGCACGCGGTCCTCGTCCGTCTTTGCACGCGCTCCTCGTCCGTCTTTGCGATAAGCAAACGCGTGGCGCCGTCGACGAGATACTTGCGCTTGAACAAGAGACCGACCGCGTCGCGCACGGCCGAATTGCTGCCGTCGGCGCCGACAATCAGGTCGGCCTTGAGCTTGCGGCCATCTACCAGCACGAGTTCGCCCGCGGCGCTCGCGCCGGCCGCAACGGAGCCGGTCACGATCTCGGCACCGGCGCGCGTCGCCGCCGCCGCCAGCGCGTCGATGACGGTCTGGCGTACGATGCTGAACACGCGACTGCTGTCCCAGCGGTGCACCGAGATTAGGCGGTTGCGATCGTCCCGCACCTCGCGCGTTTGGACTACAGGCGCTCCCTTGATCGCTTGCTCATAGGCGCCGACGGCGGCGAGCACGCGCAGCCCGTTCTCGTAGATGTAGATGCCGGCGCCGGTGGTGCGCAGGCGCTCCCCGCGCTCGTGCACGCGCACGCTCCAGCCGCGCTGCGCCAGCGCGCAGGCGGCGGTCAGCCCAGCAAACCCCGCGCCGGCGATTTCGGCGTGTCGTTTCATCGAACTGCCTAGGGCATTGCGCGATCGAGGGTAGCACTCGCCAAGAGGCTGGCGCTATGATCGCCGGCGAGAGCTGCGTTCGCGAGGAGGATAGCCATGGCACGTTTGCGCCACTTTGCAGTCTGCGTCAAAGACCTCGAAAAGGCTGCGCAGTTCTACGCCAACGTGTTCGACCTCAAGCGCGTCGGTCGCGAGGATCTGGAGATCGGCTCCGCGATCTACATGACCGACGGGGTCATCAATCTCGCGCTGCTCAATTTTACCGGAAAGGCCGGCAGTAAGGCGTCCGATCTCAAGGAGGGCACGGCCTTCGTCGGCGCCCACCATTTCGGCTTCCAGGTCGACGATCTCGCCGAAACGGAGAAGCGCATCGAGGCGAATGGCGGAAAGTTTTTCTTCGACCTCGGGGACGAGCGCCACGGCAATTTCGAGCGCAAGTTCAAGGATCCCGACGGAGTGATTTTCGATATTTCAAAACATGGCTGGCAGGGAACCGACGGGTATAAGAAATAAAACCAGCGCCCCTCGATTAATTCCTACACCTAGTCGCAGTGCGTAGGGCGCAATAAGCGAAGCGCATTGCGCCATTCGTGCCGAACCAGCAATCACCAGGCACAAATGCACGCCGATCGTTCGGCAGGCTAATAGAGCGCCCACCGCGCTGAGTGGCGGCGCAATGCGCTTCGCTTATTGCGCCCTACGCCAGCTGACGGCCGCGGCTTGGTGCCGACGTAGAAAACTTCGCATCAGGGCGAGGCAGCAGCCTCGTCCCCGGCGGAGCCGGGATCCATATTCCAGAGGCGGTGATTATGGGCATCGCTTTCGCGCCCACGATGTCGACGAGGGCATGCCGATCCAGCCACTCGGATGCCGAGTCAGCGCGATTGCCCGCCTACTTGATGAATGCGTTGCTATAGAGCTCCTCGACCGGCGTCGCTTTCTGGATGAAACCCTTTGCTAGGTAGAAGTCCTGCAGTTTGGCGAGCCGCTCGGCGTTGACCTCGCCCAGCTCCTTCTGCCCCGGATAGACAAGCTTCGCATACATGTTGAATGCGAATTTGACCGCCCCTTCCTTTCCCTTCCAATCCGGCACGAAGCGCACGAAATTGTCGGACTCCTTCTCGGGATCGTCCATGATGTCCTTCATGCCGCGTAGCGCCGCGTGCACGAACTTGCGCACCATTTCCGGCTTCTCTTTGATGATCTGATCGGATGCCGCAATTCCTTGCGCCATGTGCGGGAAGTATTCGTCGCTCGGGATCACCTTGACCTTCACGCCCGCCGCCTGGACCGGCGGTATCCAGTCCGGCACGCCCGCCATTCCTACCGACTTTCCGGTCGCCACGAATTCCCACACGCCGGTAGGACCGGCCGACTGAATGTCCACGTCGTTCTGCGTCAGCCCGGCGCTCGCGAGCAGCCCGAGCAGCGCGTAGAACGTCGTATCCTGATACGACATCACCGTGATGGTCTTGCCCTTGAGGTCGGCCGGTTTCTCGATGCCGGAATCCTCGCGCACGACCAGCTGCATGAATCCCTTGCCGCCGAACACCGCCACGATCCTCACCGGCACGCCGTTGCCGCGGACCATGATCGGCCCATCCGCGACGATGCCGCCCAGCGGCGCGTTGCCGGCGCCCACTTGCTTGGCGACGTCGACGCCGCCGCGACCGACCGCAAAGCTCACCTCGAGCCCGGCAGCCGTGAAGTATCCCTTGCCCTGGGCGAGCTGGATCGGCCCGAAAGCGGGCAGAATCGGCGGCGCCGGGAATAGGTAGGTGACCTTCTCCGGTGCTTGCGAGGATGCGGGCGCGCTCACCAGTCCCAGACCAAATGCGCTGCCGCCGGCCATCAGCAGGCGGCGCGA
>VAZQ01000515.1 GCA_005883115.1 Alphaproteobacteria bacterium
TCACCATGCAGGGATTCTTTGCCGATCCGATCTACGGCGGCAATCGCAACAAGGTTGCATGGAAGATGATCGGTTTCCCCGGTCTTCCCGCCGTTTATGCCGACAAGATCGATGCCTACCGCGACAAGCGATATGTCGCGGAGCCGCAATCGATCGCAGATTTTTCCTGAGGGGCTGTAGCCATGGCAACGCGATTGAAGGAAGCCGATGCAGTCATGGTCGGCATGGGCTGGACCGGCGCGATCCTGGCGCGCGAACTGACCAAGGCCGGGTTGAACGTGGTCGGCCTGGAGCGCGGGGCTGACCGCAAGCCAGCCGAGGAATTCACGTTGACGCGGCTGCGCGACGAGCTGCGCTACGTCGTGCGCCTCGAGTTGATGCAGGACAACTCGATCGACACGATCACCTTCCGCAACACGCCCGATGAACTGGCGCTACCGATCCGCCGCTTCGGCGCGTTCCTGCCTGGCGAAGGGGTGGGCGGCACCGGTATTCACTGGGGCGCGCTGCATTGGCGCTTCCTGCCGACCGATTTTCGCATCAGGACGGTGCTCACCGACAAATACGGTGCGAAGGCGATCCCGGAGACTATGACGATCCAGGATTGGCCGTTCAGTTACGACGAGATCGAGTCATGCTACGACCGGTTCGACAAACTGTGCGGCGTCTCGGGACAGGCCGGCAATCTGCGCGGACGGATCGTGCCGGGCGGCAATCCGTTCGAGGGCCCGCGCAGCGACGATTATCCCAACAAATCGATCAAGACTGGCATTGCGCCCGCGATGTTCGCCGAGGCCGCTAAAAGCCTCGGCTATCATCCTTTCCCCTTGCCGGTCGCGACATCGAGTGCGCCGTATACGAACCCGGAAGGGATCACGCTCGGCCGCTGCGAGTACTGCGGGCATTGCAACCGCACCGCCTGCGAGGCCAATGCAAAGGCATCACCCAACGTCAACGTGCTGCCGGTGCTGCGGGCAGATTCGAAGTTCGAATTGCGAACTCGCGTCTTCGTCACCAAACTCCTCTACGACAAGCAGGCCAAGCGCGTGACCGGGGTGCTTTATACCGACATGAAGACCGGCGACGAATACGAGCAGCCCGCTGGCCTGGTCGTGCTCTCCTCCTACGTATTTGGCAACACCCAGCAGCTGCTGCTCGCGGGTATCGGCGAACCCTATGATCCGAAGACCGGCAAGGGTGTAGTCGGGAAGAATTATTGCTACCAGTTCGAGGCCGGCGGTGACGCCTTCTTCGAGGGGAGAGAATTCAACCCGTTCATGGGCGCCCCGGGCATGTCGATCGCCATTGACGATTTCAACGGCGAGAACTTCGATCATTCCGGCCTGGGCTTCTTCGGTGGCGGTTATTTCGGCTGCTCGAATGGCGGCGCACCGCCGATCGGGGGCCGCGCCACGCCGCGTGGCTCACCGCGGTGGGGCGCAGGATGGAAGCAGGCGACCGTCAAATGGTACCGTTGCAATACGCGCTTTAATACCCAAGGCTCGGTCTATGCCCACCGCGACAATTTTATGGACCTCGATCCGACCTATAAGGACGCACTCGGCCGGCCGCTGGTTCGCATGACCTATAATGGCACCGATAATGACCACGCCATGTCGCGCTACCTCGTCGGCAAGCTCGAAGGGATCATCCGCGCGATGAACCCGACCCACTACGAGGTGCATTATCGACCGAAGAACTTTACCGTCGTGCCGTATCAATCGACCCACAATACCGGCGGCACCATGACTGGCTCAGACCCGAAGACGAGCGTGGTGAACCGCTATCTGCAGGCCTGGGACGCGCACAACCTGTTCGTCCAGGGCGCCTCGGTGTTTCCGCAACAGCACGGCTACAATCCGACCGGCACGGTGGGGGCGCTCGCCTATTGGTCGGCCAAAGCCATCACCGAGAAATATCTAAAGAGCCCAGGCCCGCTCGTGCATGCCTGAGCCGGGTAGACGAATGCAGCAGTCCGTTGTGGCCGTCGCCGGTGCGTTGGTTCTTCTCACCCTATTCACAGCTGCGGTTGCCGCCGCCGATGTCGAGCACGGCAAAGCGCTCTATCAGACCTGCGCGGCGTGCCATACGGAGCGTCCGGATGCGCTGGGACCAAGCCTGAAGGGCGTCGTTGGGCGCAAATCGGCAGCGCTTGACGATTTCCGATATTCCAATCCGATGCGACGTGCCAATCTCGTTTGGGACGAGGATAATCTGCGCGCCTACATCCAGGATCCGCAGGCGAAGGTGAAGGGGAACCGCATGCCCTATGGTGGGCTGAGCGACCCGAAGGACGTCGAGGATATCATCGCTTATCTGAAGGTCCTCAAATAGGACCGTCTCCTGGACTGACTTGCGTCTCTCATCGCGAGCGGAGCAGGGCGCCGCCACCAGACCCTCCAGTTGGGTGGAGGTGTGGACAGGCGCTCGCGTTCCTATATGACACCGGGCGAA
>VAZQ01000516.1 GCA_005883115.1 Alphaproteobacteria bacterium
CGGGATCGACATTGGCGCCGCGACCGTTGGCCAACAGGAACGCCCCGCCCGCGCCGCGATTCTTCGCGATGCGGTCGGGATAACTGAACGCAAGCAGTGCGCCGACCGAAAGCTCATCTGCGCCCCGGCCCAGCTCTCTTTTCTCGCCTACCCGCGCCATCTGCGCCCAGCGCTGTGCCATTGCGCGCGCCTCGCGTGCTCGCTGCGAGCGATCACTTCGCAGCGCGTCGAGGCGATGGCCGAGATCGACATCGCTGCCGCCGAGCCCGCGCTCGGTGAGGACGACGGCTATATCCGCGGCGAGCTCCGCCGCGCCTGCCGCCGCCGCATCGACCACCATGCGCGCGAGCCGCGGCGGCAGCGGCAGCTTCCGCAGCCTGCGTCCCTCTTGCGTGATCCGTCCCGCCGCATCGATCGCGCCGAGCGCGCCGAGCAGCGCCTTAGCCTGCCCCAGCGCCGCCGTCGGCGGTGAGTCGAGAAACGCCAGCGAAGCGGCATCGCCAACGCCCCAATCCGCGAGATCGAGCACGAGACCGGAAAGATCAGCGGCGAGGATTTCCGGTCGGTTGGCGGGCTCGAGCGCGGCAGTCTGCGGCTCGTCCCATAGCCGATAGCAAACGCCGGGCTCGGTGCGTCCGGCGCGGCCGCGCCGCTGCTCCGCGGAGGCGCGCGAGACCCGCACGGTTTCGAGCCTGGTGAGGCCGACGTCGGGCTCGTAGCGCGGCACCCGGGCAAGCCCGCAATCGACCACCACGCGCACGCCCTCGATGGTCAGCGAACTCTCCGCAATCGACGTCGCGAGCACGATCTTGCGTCGGCCCGGCGGCGGCGGCGTGATCGCCCGGTCCTGGACGTCGGCATCGAGCGCCCCATAGAGCGGCACGATATCGACCGCCTGATCGTGGATGCGCTCGCGCAACAGCGCCTCGGTGCGCCGGATCTCGGCGGCGCCGGGAAGAAAGACCAGCAGCGATCCGGCTTCGGCACGCAGCGCGCGAATCGCGGCATCGGCGACTTGCCGCTCGATCGGCGCGCTCGTGTCACGCCCGAGATAGCGCGTCTCGACCGCAAAGGCGCGGCCGGCGCTCTCGATCACCGGCGCCTCGCCGAGGAGTTTTGCGACGCGCGCGCCGTCGAGCGTTGCCGACATGACCAGGAGCTTGAGCTCCGGTCGCAAGCCCTGCTGCACGTCGCGGGCAAGCGCCAAGCCAAGGTCGGCGTCGAGCGAGCGCTCGTGGAATTCGTCGAACAGAACGGCGGCGACGCCGGCAAGCGATGGATCCTCGAGAATGAGGCGTGTGAAGACGCCTTCGGTCACCACTTCCACGCGTGTCTCGGCGGAGACTTTGGAGGCGAAACGCACCCGGTAGCCGATGCTCGCGCCGACCGCTTCGCCGCGCGTCGCGGCCATGCGCGCGGCCGCGGCCCGCGCCGCGAGCCGGCGCGGCTCGAGCATGATGAGTTTCTGTCCGGCCGCCCAAGGCTCCGCCGCGAGCACGAGCGGAACCCGCGTGGTCTTGCCCGCGCCTGGAGGGGCGACCAGCACCGCGGCGGATTGAGCGCGCAGCGCAGCTGTTAATTCCGGCAGCGCCGGATCGATCGGCAGCGGCTCGTCAGTCGCACGCATCGCCGTCACCTTGCATAGGCGCCGCACGGGAGGGAAGCGGCGCCGAACAGCGGTGCATAGCGACACGGAAGCGGTGGCGAAACCGTCGTTCAGGTGTTAAGTCGAAGCCATGCCAAGCAAAGCCGCAGCGGGCGCGCAGAGCGCCGCATCCGTTGCCCGGGCGCCGCAACAAGGCGATCACGTCTTCCTGGTCGACGGCTCGTCGTACATTTTCCGCGCTTATCACGCACTGCCTCCGCTCAACCGCAAAACCGACGGGCTGCAGGTCAACGCCGTGCTCGGCTTCTGCAACATGTTGTGGAAGCTCCTGCGCGACATGAAGCCCGAGGAGCGGCCAACCCACCTCGCGGTCATATTCGACAAGTCGGAGAAAACCTTCCGCAACGAGATGTACGCCGATTACAAGGCGCACCGGCCCGAGCCGCCCGACGATCTGCGTCCGCAATTCGCATTCATTCGCGAGGCGGTGCGCGCCTTTGACATACCTTGCTTGGAACAGCTGGGCTACGAGGCCGATGATCTGATCGCGACCTATGTGCGTGAGGCGTGCGAGCTGGGTGCCACCGCAACCATCGTCGGCTCCGACAAGGACCTCATGCAGCTCGTGAAC
>VAZQ01000517.1 GCA_005883115.1 Alphaproteobacteria bacterium
CGCCGCGTCGCGAGCATTGATGGCGCAGGACTACTCGCTCACGCATGCGTTCCTGGTAATTGCAACCTTCGTTGTCGTCGATGTTGCCGTCTCTCTGCTGGAAAGAGACGTGCCGCAGCTCGCCCATGTTTTAAAAGGCGTGCCGACCGTGGTGGTCGAGAACGGCCATGCCTTGAGCACGCGCTTGCGCCGCGCCCGTATCAGCGAGGACGACGTGCTCGAAGCGGCGCGGCGCGCTCACGGGCTCGAGCGGATTGACGAAATCAAATTTGCGATCTTCGAAGCGAGCGGCCACATTTCCATCATTCCGAAACGAAACATTGCCGCCAGCGAGAACGGCAGCGCCTCCGCCGAGAATTAGTGCAACGCGACCACGGCGCCGCGGCCCCGATCAAGCCGCGGCCGCCTTACGCGCCGCCACGATTTGCTCGGCGGTGCGCCCCATCAGCTCGGCCATGTGATCGAACTTGAACGTGAAGCTGCCCACCCCGGCAGTGGCCGAACGCACCTCTACGATGAGATCGCCGATCTCCGACTCCGGCATCTGTACCCGCACCACGTCCCAGCCGTCCCACCCCTCGCGCGTGTCGAAGCCGAGCATCTGCCGAGAATCTGGCCGCGCCGGCCCGACATGAGGGCATTCATCTTGGCGGTCGCCTCCGACGGGCAGACGATCTCGACCTGGTAGATCGGCTCGAGCAGCACGGGCTGACACTGCGGCAGTCCGTCGTGGATGGCGAGGCGCCCGGCGAGCTGGAACGCCATGTCCGAGGAATCGACGGTATGATACGAGCCGTCGATCAGCTTCGCCGCAATGTCGACGACCGGAAATCCCAGTGGCCCGTGCTTGAGTGCTTCGATGACGCCTTCCTCTACTGAAGG
Source organism: Alphaproteobacteria bacterium (assembly GCA_005883115.1). Lineage (GTDB taxonomy): Bacteria > Pseudomonadota > Alphaproteobacteria > Rhizobiales > Xanthobacteraceae > VAZQ01. The sequence goes on from VAZQ01000517.1 coordinate 883, forward strand.
AATGTAATTGCGCGGCACCACGCCGCCCTTGATCTCCTCACTGAAGTTGAAGCCCGACCCACGCGGCAGCGGTTTGATATCGAGAACGACGTCGCCGTACTGGCCGTGCCCGCCCGACTGTTTCTTGTGGCGACCACGCTGCACGATCGCCTTCTTGATGGTCTCGCGATAGCCGACCGTGGGCTTGTGCGCGCTCGTGGCGATGCCGAAGCGGTCCGCCAGCCGCTCGGTAGCGACGCGCAGCTGCATCTCGCCCTGCCCCCAAAGCACCACCTCATGCGCCTCGGGATTGTGGACCACGCTTATCGAGGGGTCCTCCTCCAGCAGCTTCGCGAGTGCCTGGCCGAGCTTCACGTCGTCCTTGCGCTCCTTGGCCACGACCGCAATGGACAGCACCGGCGGATGGGGGACGACTTCGGCGACCGGCGCATGCGGCTGTGGTCCGTCGCTCAAAGTGTCGCCGGTCTTGGCGTGATCGAGCTTGCCGAGTGCGATGGTATCGCCCGCCTCAGCGGCGCCGCGTTTCTCGGTCTGTTGACCCATGAGCTTGAAAACCGCCGCGACGCGCGCGACTTGCCCCTCTGCATTCATCAGATTGGCACCGTCTCCGATCTTTCCGGAGAGCACGCGGACCGGGGACATCTTGCCGCCATGGGCGGTATTGATGGTCTTGAGCACGTAGGCGACGGCCTGGCCTCCCTTGACGCCGAGCCGCTTCGCGGTCTCGGCAATGCCCGGCGACTCGTGGCGCAGCGCCTTCAGGAGGCGCAGCACCCCGTTGGTACGCGTGGCCGAGCCGAGCAGCACCGGGCAGACCAGACCTTCGCGCAATTCCTTCGACAGATCGTCGAATACTTTGTCGCGCGGCGGCTGGATGTCTTCGAGCAACTGCTCCATCAGCTCGTCGTCGTGATCGGCCAGCGTCTCGAGCATCGAGAACCGTGCCGTCTTCTCGCGGTCGAGCGCATCACCTTCGAGCGGAATAACTTCCGACGGCGCGTGCTCCTTGTAGACGAAGGCGCGCTCCAGTGCGAGATCGACGAAACCAGTGATGATATCGCCGGAGAGGGTCGGTATCTGTCGCAGAAGCAACTTGCCCCGCGAGGCGGGTTGCAAGACTCGCAGCACCTCGTGGATGGTGGAATCAGCCTTGTCGATCTTGTTGAGGAACAGAAAGCGAGGAATTTGCTGCTCTTCGAGCTCGCGCAGAATGAGCTGAAGCTGCGGCACCTTCTTTTCGTCGAGCTCGCATACGATAACCGCGGCGTCGACCGCCGGCAGCGCCGCGCGCATGTCGTGGACGAATTCGACCGAGCCGGGACAATCGACGAAAGTATAGGTGTCACCCATGAAATTGGTGCTGGCGACGGAGAGTTCGACGGTCATTTTATGATGACGCGCTTCCTTGCTGGCGTCGCCGACCGTGTTCTCCGCATCGACCGTGCCTTGACGCTGGATCGCGCCGGTGCGCGCGAGGATCGCCTCGAGCAACGTCGTCTTGCCGCTCTGGAACGGGCCCACCAGTGCGATGCACCGTGGACCCGTGGCTCGTGTGCCGTTCTGTGCCATTCTCCGCCTCCGATAGCGAGGAGATACGGCCCGTTCTGTGAGACCGTTTGAACCATCGTTTCAGGCCGGAGGGGGAGTTGGCAAGAGGCGTCGGTATCCCACGCACGACGGCAAAGCGCGCGCAACGACAGACGCTTCATCGCAATGAAAACGGCCGCCTCGCAGGCGGCCGTGATCGCGCGGAACGGCGCGCAGCTAGGGGCCGGCGCGCAGATGGAGTTCCGCCACGCCCAGCGNNTCCGACCGAAGTCGCTACCGAGACCGGCTGCAATGCGATCGTAGTGTTGGAACCGCCGATGAGAACGTTGGCACCGAGCCCCGCGGCGACCGTGACCTGACCTGTCGCACCGAAATAGTCACCGGCGAGAAAGCCCGGCCCAGGCGGCGCGATGCTGTCCGTGAACACCGCCCACACCATAACCCCGCCGCCGGTGGCGCCGATATCCAGCCCGAACTTGGTGATCGAGCCGTTGTAGACCTGTTGCGGTCCCGGCGGCTCGGGGGCGAACGTGCAGGCGACCGACTTCTGCGAGCCGATGATGAAGCTCATGCCGGCCGAAATGTCGCAAGTCAGGACACCGGCACGCACGCGCTGGGCGGCCGCTGGCTCGGCGCACGTAACGGCGAGCGCCAGCGCTGCCGCCCCGACGGCATAACGAAACATATGGACCCTCCTTTTGCTCGACTGCACAAGCCCGATCGGGTTGTGCGTCACCGATCGACCTTACGCAAAATCGCGATCGTCATGTCAAGTTGCCGCAAAAACGCTGGATGCGCCGGCACGCTTCCTCCACGTCCTCGGTCTTGGTGGCATACGAAATGCGGAACGCGGGACCGAAACCGAACGGCGTGCCCTGCACCACCGCCACGCCTTCGGCCTCCAACAGTTCGCTGACGAAATCCTCATCGGTGACGAGCTTATGGCCGGTCGGCGCATTTCTGCCGATGGCACCGGCACAAGAGGGATAGACGTAGAACGCGCCCTCGGGCTTCGGGCACTGGATGCCGCGCGCCTGGTTGAGCATCGACACGCAAAGGTCGCGCCGTTCTTTGAAGATGGCATTGTGCTTGGCGATGAAATCCTGCGGCCCGTCGAGGGCCTCGACCGCCGCCCATTGCGACACCGCCGTTGGATTTGAGGTCGACTGCGACTGGATCATCGCCATTGCCTTGATCAGCGGCTCGGGCCCGCCGGCGTAACCGATGCGCCAGCCGGTCATGCAATAGGTCTTGGAGACGCCGTTCACCGTCAGCGTGCGGTCGTAGAGCCGAGGCTCGACCTGAGCCACGGTGGTGAACTCGAATTCGTCGTAGACGAGGTGCTCGTACATGTCGTCGGTCATCACGTAGACATGCGGATGCCTGACCAGCACATCGGTCAGCTGCTTGAGCTCGGCGCGGGTATAGGCGGCGCCGGTGGGGTTCGACGGAGAATTGAGCAGCACCCATTTGGTTTTCGGCGTGATCGCGCGCTCGAGCGCCGCGACGGTCATCTTGAAACCCGACTCGATGGTGGTGGGCACGCCGACCGGCTCGCCGCCGGCGAGCATGACCATCTCGGGGTAGCTCACCCAATAGGGCGCCGCGAGGATCACCTCGTCGCCCGGATCAAGTGTCGCCACGAGCGCGTTATAGAGCACCTGCTTGCCGCCGGTGCCGACGATGATCTGGCTCGGCTTGTAGTCGAGGCCGTTCTCGCGCTTGAACTTGCGCGCGATGGCGGCTTTGAGTTCCGCAATACCGTCGACCGCGGTGTACTTCGCTGCCTTGCCGCCTTCGATCGCCTTGATGGCGGCGCGTTTGATATTGTCCGGCGTGTCGAAGTCCGGTTCCCCGGCCCCCAATCCAATCACGTCGCGGCCAGCAGCTTTGAGCGCCCGCGCCTTGTCCGTGACCGCGATGGTGGCGGACGGCTTGATGCGCTTGAGCGATTCTGCGAGCAGGGTCATGAGAATCTCCGGGTGCCGGGCGCGAGCTTCCTAATAGGGGCGGCTGCCGGCGGCAAGCCTCAATCATGCATGCACACATGGGTGTGATGCCGCAGGCGGACAGCGGCACGTGATTTTGGCGCCGCTGATCGCTAGACTGCGGTCACGAACGTCCCGGGAGGACGCCATGAAGCTTACATCCGAGCAGATCAAGACCTTCGACGAGCAGGGCTACCTGTTTTTCCCGAATTGCTTCAGCGAGGAGGAGGTCGCGGTTCTACGCAGCGAGGCCGACGAGATTTTCAGAACCAACCGTCAGGAGGTCTGGCGCGAGAAGACCGGCGCGCCGCGCACCGCTTTCGCCGCCCATACGTACTGCGAGGCCTTCCGGCTGATGGCCCATCACCCGCGCCTGGTCGAACCGCTGCAGCAGTTGTTCGGGGAAGGCGTCTACGTCCACCAGTTCAAAATCAACGCCAAGGCGGCGTTCGAGGGCGATGTGTGGCAATGGCACCAGGACTACGGCACCTGGGCACGTGACGACGGCATGCCCGAGCCGCGCGCAATGAATATCTCGATCTTCCTCGACGAGGTCCTGCCCATCAATGGCCCGCTGATGGTCATTCCCAAGAGTCACAAATACGGCACGCTTGCAGCCGGCCACGACACGAGCACGACCTCCTACCCGCTTTGGACCCTCGATGCACAGACGGTGACGCGGCTTTGCGCCGAAGGTCGCGCCGACCGGCAAACCGGGCTCGGTGCTGATGTTTCACGGCAATCTCGTGCATGCTTCGCCGCCAAACATCACGCCCTACCCGCGCAAGATCGTGTATCTCACGCTGTGCGCCGTCTCCAACCACATCACCAAGTTCACCCGCCCCGAATGGATCGCACACCGCGACTTTGCCCCGATCGTGCCGGTGGAGGATGATGCGCTGGTCGCGCATGCCCGCGCCCACCGCGTGGCCGCCGAGTGACGCGAAATGATTTTCTGCGGCTGACGAGCGCGACAGCAGATGCCCACTGTGGCTCGCCGCCGCGGTAGTGGACGACCACTCTCGGGGCGCGCGTCATGACATTGCCGTTGTGATGCATTAAGCCGTCGAACGACACGGCGGAGGAGCACCGCCGGAGGGAAGCGGATGTATACGCTCTATTCCATGCAGCGCTCGGGCAACAGCTACAAGGTGCGCCTGGCGCTCGCCCAGCTCGGAATTCCCTACCGCCTCATCGAGATCGATATCCTCAAAGGCGAGAGCCGCACGCCGGAGTTCCTGGCCAAGAACCCACACGGCCAGGTGCCGCTGCTCGAAGCCGAGCCCGGCCGCTACCTTGCCGAATCGAACGCGATCCTATGGCACTTGGTGAGCCGAACGCCGCTGCGACCCGAGCATCGAATCGATCGCGCCGAAGCGCTGCAATGGATGTTCTTCGAGCAGCACAGCATTGAGCCCAATATGGGTGCCGCCTATTTCTGGCTCGCGCTGGTCAAAGGTGGCCGCGAGCTGCAACAGCACGCGCTCGAGGACTGGATCGAAGAAGGATACCGCTCGCTCGCCGTGATGGAGCATCACCTCAAGCACCACCGTTATTTCGTGGCCGACCGCTACACCGTCGCCGATATCGCGCTTTATGCCTACGCGCACCTCGCGCATACCTGCGATTTCGATCTCACGAGATTTCCCGCGGTCCGCGCGTGGCTCGAGCGGGTGAAGGGGCAGCCGGGGCATATCTCCATGGATTGGCAGGCCGCAAACGTGGTGGCGGCGGAATAGACGCGGCAGTGTCCCCGCTCGGCGCCGCGAGCCGGGCTTTCGACGCATGCAAAGACGCGAGCCGGTTTGGCGTTAACGCTTCGTTAACCAAAACCACAAATTTGCCCTTCTTCGCCAAAGTCTTCGCCCAACTCCGGCCGAACCGACGCCGGCATCGGCCGCCACAAATTGCTCGACTGATTCGAGGAGATTGAGATGCCCAAGACGTTAGTCCGGCGCAGCGCATTGGAGCGCGAGAGCCGCCAGGACTGCGCGCCGAGGCAGCGTCCTATCGCTCTCGTCGAATTGATCATCACGGCCGCGCTCGCGTTATCGACGGCCGTGGCTGCCACCGCCGTGTCGATCGGGATGGCGCGCGCCGACGTCATCGCCGTCGTCGGCAGAGGCGACGGCCTGCCGTTTTCGATTGGGCTGTGCATCGGACTGCTGCTCGCGGCGACGGCCGGGCTCGCCGCGAGCGCGGCCGCGATTCCGGGGCGCAACTAATCAGTTTGGGCGGCCGGTCGGGGGAGACACTGCCGCGCGTCATCGACGCGCGGCAGTGCTGTTATAGGCGCCTCACTCCGGCTTGACGTTCGCCGTCTTGATGATCGGCCACCATTTCTCGATCTCGGCCCGATGAAAGGCGCCGAGCGCCTCCGGCGTCTGCTCCTCGCGCGTCGCAATGACGTGCCCAAGCTCGGTAAGCCGCTGCCGCACGGTCGCATCGGCCAGCGTGTCGACGACCGCGCCGTTGAGCTTGGCGACGATCTCCGGCGGCGTGCCTTTGGGCAACCACAGCCCGTTCCAGAATGAGATGTACATTCCGGACACCCCCACCTCGTCCATGGTCGGCACATCGGGCGCGGCGGGCCAGCGCTCCTTCGACATCACGGCGAAGGGTCTAATCGCGCCGCTACGTAGGAACGATAGGGTTTGCGAAGCCTCGGCGCAAAAAAAGTCGATCTGCCCCGCCACGAGATCCTGCATCACCGGCGCGCCGCCGCGGTAAGGAACGAACTGAAAACTCGTTCCCGTCTTCTGCTGGAAATAGAGCAAGCAGATATGCGCCCCGCTGCCGGACCCCACGGTTGCTGCCGACGCCTTGGCCGGGTTCGCCTTGAGCCACGCGATCAGCTCTTGCGCGTTCTTCGGCGGCAGCGCGTTTTTGCCGACGATCATCAACGGCGTGGCGCTGATGCGCGACACCGGCTGCAACTCCAAGACCGCATCGTGCACCGCCGGGTACATGGCGCCAGCTCCGACATGGCTCGTCCAATTGCCGATGCTGAGGGTATAGCCGTCGGGTGCCGCTTGCGCGGCGCGCGCGACGCCGATGCTAGCGCCAGCGCCGGTCACCGTCTCGATGATCACGGGCTGACCGAGCGACACCCGCATGCGCTCGCTCAAAATACGCGCGAGCGTATCCGTCGGCCCG
>VAZQ01000518.1 GCA_005883115.1 Alphaproteobacteria bacterium
GTCAGCTTAATCGACGTGCGCGCCGGTCTCTTGTCGCCGACCCTGCGCGCGCTGCGCGACATCGGCTTCATCGAAGCGGCGAAAAAAGGCGAGATCACTTTCCTCGTCTTCCACATTCTCGGCCCATCCATCGCCTCGCTTGACGAGATTGCGGAAACCGCTGCCTATCTCGGCGATGCAAAATACTTCATGGTAAAAAATTCCATCAACAACGCGCATTTCTTCGAATGGGACGAGGCGACCCACGCGGCCTATTTCAAGACGGTGCCTCGCGCGGTCGAAATCACCATCCCGAAGCTCGTTGAAATGGCGACCGAACAAGTGGAGCTTGCCTCCGTTCCGTTCGCAACCTTCATCGCCAACAAGAAGCAGGGCGGCGATCCTGCCTCATACTCATTCGTGCTCCGGGGCTATGTCCGTCATTGGCTTGGCAACGTCTGGGCCGAGTACGACCGCGTTGGCCTCACCGATGTCGTGGACGCAAAAATCGTGGGCGCAAAACAAGAAATCCCCGGCCCGCCTCTGCGAATATCGCGCGAACCGCCGCCGCTCCCGGGTGACCAGCCGCCGGCACTGCACGCTGCCGGACGGAAGCTGGTGCGCCCGTAGTGAATCGCGCGCAGCGAGGCACCGCGGAAATGGTCCCGCGCTAACGCGCAGCGTGTTATGAACGACAAGACCACTCCGCTCTACGTGGTTTGCTCGCCGTGTCGAGGAGTTGGAAAAACTCTGGTTTCGCGGCTGCTAACCGAGTTCTATGTTCTCGATCGTCGCCCCGTGGCGGCATACGACTTGGCCGACGAAGGACCGCAATTGGTAGACTATTTGCCGCAATTCACGACGATTTCCGACATCGGCGACATCTTTGGCCAGATGGCGTTTTTTGAGCGGCTGATCGCCGACAATGACCGCACTGCAACCGTCATCGATCTCAGCCACCGCACCTTCAAGAGTTTCTTCACCGTCGTGGAAGAGATCGGGTTTTTCGAAGAGGCTCGCCGCCGCGCCATCGAGCCGCTCATTCTCTTCATCATCGATCCGGATCCGAAATCGCCCGAGGCCTATGCGAGTCTGCACCGGTTGATGGAGGCGTCGTTGCTGCCGGTATGGAATCGAACGGATCCCAGCGCGATCTCGGATTACGATGCCCCTCCAGACGCGAGCGCGACTCCGACTTCACTCGAAATTCCGCTCCTCGGCTTTTCATTGAGGGCGCTGATCGACCGGCAAGCCTTTTCGTTCTGCGAGTTCGCGCGGGCAAAGCCGGCCGATTTGCCCGACTCACTGGACGACGAATTGCGGGACTGGGTCGAAAACATTTTCTTCCAATTTCGGAAGCTCGAGCTCATGCTGGGGTGCGTGGATGCATCGACGCCAGTCCTGCCTCCGGCATTGAGGCGCCCTCGCACCACCCGTCGACTGTCCCCTCCGGTGCCTGCTGTGCGAGGTGAACCGCAGCGGGATGCGCGGCCGGGCGGACAAACCCATCAGTCAGTGCCCGATCGGCGTACCTTACGGGGTCCTCAAGTTCGCCCCCAAGAAGGAGCGACGTGATGGCGTTCCCACGGAGCAGTGCGGCGGCCCCATCGTCGAGATGCTGAGAAGCGCAGGCCAGCAGCTACGAGTTGCCGAAAATCGAATCAATCAGGTCGAAACGGAGATCGAGCGCGTCCAGGACCCCGAGCTGGCTAAAAAAAGATCGAGGAGAAGCTCGTTGAGCCGGCGACAGCGGCCCGTTCCAAGATCGACGATCTAGGCTCGTAGGTGACGTCTGGATCGCTTCGGCTTCGAGTGAAATGCCGCGGTTAATCCAGCTGTTACCGTCGACCAGCGATAGTGATTCCGAGATCGTCAGCCCATCGCTCTGGCCTAAGTAAGATCCAACTGCGCAATGCAGCTCGTGCTCACCGGCGTCTCGGCCGCGAGGTTCTTTTCGGTGCGCGGTTGCTGCGCCCTGGACGCGTAACTTCCTTCCTAGCTGGGCTTGTTTGCTCGGCGGCTGGCAGCACCGCAATCGCCTCGACCTCTAGCAACGCTTCCTCGCGCGCCAAGCTGGAAATCGCAACCGTCGTGCTGGCCGGCCGATTTTGATCGGACAAATAGCTGTCCCGCACGTGACGGAAGATCGGCAGGTATTTCATGTCGACGAAATAATTGTTGAGCTTCACGACGTGCTGGAACTGCCCCCCGACGGCGGCAAGCGCGTTCTTCAGGTTCTCGAACGTTTGCACCGCTTGCTGCCGGAAATCGCTGCTGAGCTTGCCCTCTTTGTCGATCCCGAGCTGGCCAGCTATGTAGACGATGCGGGCCGGCGCC
>VAZQ01000618.1 GCA_005883115.1 Alphaproteobacteria bacterium
TTGTTTCGTATTGGCCGCCGCGGATCAGACTCGCCTTTGCGGTCGTACCGCCCATGTCGAATGACAAGAGATCGAGGCGTCCGGTCTGTCGCGCCACCAGCGCCGCCGCGACCACGCCGGCTGCCGGGCCCGACTCCACGGCAATTGCGGGAATGGCGATTGCCTCCGCCGCCTCGAGGATGCCGCCGTTCGAGCCCATGAGGAAAAGCGGCGGCAGGGCGCGGCTGCGCGTGACTTGATTGAGCCGTTCGAGATAGGAGGCGAGAATCGGTCCTGCATAGGCGCAAACGGCGGTCGTGCTGGTGCGCTCGAACTCCTTGATCTCGGGCAATACGTCCGCGGAAAGATAGACCGGCACCTGCGGCAGCGCCGCTCGCAGTCGCTCGGCGAGGCGCCGCTCGTGCCCAGGGTTGAGAAAACTGAACAAGAGCGAGATCGCGATCGCATCGACCCGCGCCGCCTTTAGCGCCGCAATGAGCGCGTCGATTTCGTTTTCGGCAAGCGGCATGACAACGGCGCCATGTGCGTCGATCCGTTCCGTGATCTCGAACCGTCGGCGGCGTGGGATGAGCGTGGCCGGTGCGTCCTGGAAGAGGTCATAGAGGTCCGCGCGCGCCGAACGGCGCAGCTCCAGTACATCGCGGAAGCCGCGCGTCGTGATCAGGGCGGCGCGCGCCCCGGTTTCCTCGAGAATGGCGTTGGTCACGACGGTGGTCGCGTGCGAGAACAATGCGACCTCGGCCGCTGCGACCCCGTAGCGACGCATCGCCATCTCGAGCGCACCGAGCACGCCCTCGGTGAGATCGCCCGGGGTCGTCGGCACTTTGGCCACACCGACGTGCCCACTCGCATCGTCGACGAGTGCCACGTCCGTGAACGTGCCGCCGATATCGATTCCGATGCGCCAAGCCATATCGCGGTTCCCCTTACAGCATTTATTGTAGACTGGATGGCCCGATCGGGGTCAGGCAGTTTCGGAGTGCGAGCACCTCCCCGAGCAGCTCAAAACGGCGGTCACGCGCATGACCCATGTCCTTCATCGCCAGATCGGCCAGCCCTACCCGGTCGCCGCGAGCGCCCGTGGCATCGCCATCCGCGACGCCAAGGGCAAGGAATACATCGATGCCTCGGGTGGTGCGGCGGTGTCTTGTCTCGGCCATTCGCATCCGGATGTCCTGGCAGCCATGCACGAGCAACTGGACAGGCTCGCCTATGCGCATACGAGCTTCTTCACCACGGAAGTTGCGGAGGAACTGGCGGACGAGCTCATCGCGCACGCGCCGGAGGGAATGAGTCACGTCCTTTTGGTCAGCGGCGGCTCGGAGGCGATCGAGGCCGCGCTCAAACTGGCGCGGCAATATTTCGTGGAACGCGGTGAGCCGCAGCGGCGATATATCATTGCCCGGCGGCAAAGCTATCACGGCGTCACTCTCGGCGCGCTCGCGGCGGGAGGCCGTGAATGGCAGCGCAAGGCGTTCGCTCCGTTGCTGATCGAGACGCACCACGTCTCGCCGGTCTATGAATACCGCGAGCGGCGCGCGGAAGAGAGCGCTCAAGCTTATGGCGAACGTCTGGCGCAAGAACTCGAGAGCAAAATCGGCGAGCTCGGCGGCGAAAACGTCATCGGCTTTGTCGCCGAAACCGTCGTCGGCGCCACCATGGGTGCGGTTCCCGCGGTGCCCGGTTATTTCCGGCGCGTGCGCGAGGTATGCGGCGGGCACGGCGTTCTGCTCATTCTCGACGAGGTCATGTGCGGCATGGGCCGCACAGGCACGCTGCACGCATGCGAACAGGAGGGGATCAGCCCGGATCTAATGGTAGTCGCGAAGGGACTCGGCGGCGGCTACGCGCCGATCGGCGCCCTCATGATGCAGGACGACATCTTCCAAGCCGTGGCCCACGGCTCAGGCGCGTTCCAGCACACGCATACCTATATGGGTCATCCGCTCGCCTGCGCCGCCGCATTGGCGGTGCAGCGGGTGATCCGCCGCGACAATCTGCTGGCCAACGTGCGGGCGCAGGGGACGCATCTGTCGCGCCGCCTGAGGGAGCGCTTCGGCAATCATCCTTTCGTCGGCGATGTGCGCGGGCGCGGCCTCCTACAAGGCGTAGAACTGGTCGCCGATCGCGGCACCAAGGAGGCGTTCGATCCAAAATTGAAGATGCATGCGCGCGTCAAGCGTGAAGCAATGGCGCGCGGCCTGATGGTGTATCCCATGGGCGGCACGGTGGATGGCGTACGCGGCGACCACGTGCTGATCGCGCCTCCGTTCATCGTCGATGATGGCGCAGTCGACACGATCGTCGAGCGCCTCGGTGACGCGGTCGACGCCTCGACGAAACAAATTGGATGAGCCTTGCATGCGCGCGCAACAGCTCAGGAGGAAGCTCATGAGACATTCAATCGGGGTCGTGATAGCGGCCGCTTTGTTCCTCGGCGTGGCCGCGCCCGCCGAGACGCAAGACTTGGGGGGCACACTCAAAAAAGTGAGGGAGACCGGCGTCATCACGATCGGTCATCGCGACAGTTCGATTCCCTTGTCATACCTGGACGACAAGCTGCAGCCAGTCGGGTTCTCGATTGAATTGTGCAAGCATGTCGTC
>VAZQ01000127.1 GCA_005883115.1 Alphaproteobacteria bacterium
ACTTTGGCGCTCGTTGGGACCTGACCGCCTGGTGTGATGCTCGTTGCCATGCGTTTGCGTTCTCAGCTGTTGAGCGCCTGGTGCAGCGCGCGATTAACATGGACGCGCGTGAGCTCGCGTTTATAGGCCGCGGAGCCGCGCACGTCGGAGACGCACTCGGCCTCATCCGCCGCCGCGTCGCCGGCGCGTGCAAGCGTCTTTTCGTCGATGCTCGCGCCGGTGAGCAACCGTTCCACCCCCTTGAGGCGCGTGGCCCGCTCGGTCGCGGCGCTGATCACGACGCGTGCGGATTTCACCGTTGCGCCTTCGGCCTCGAGTGCGACCGCAACACCGAGCGCGGGCCAGTCTTCCGCCGAGCCGGTTGTGACTTTGACGTAAGCGCTTCGCGAGCGGCCTTGCGGCGGGATGTGCAGCCCGGCGATGAGCTCGTTCTTCGCCAACACCGTCTCGAAATAGCCGGTGAAGAGGTCCTCGATTGCAATCCTGCGCTCGGCGGCGCCGTCAGGCCCAATGACGCCGACCTCCGCGGAGAGCGCAATGAGGACCGGCGGTAGGTCCATGTGGGGATCGCCGTGGCCGAGATTCCCGCCGATCGTCGCCACGTTGCGCACGCGGATATTGGAGAGGCGGCGCATCATGCGCGGGATCACCGGGGCAGCGCGCGCCACCTCTGCCGATCGCTCGACCGCTGCGAGCGGCGTCATGGCACCGATGGCGAGCGCGCCGTTTTTTTCGCTCGTGATTCCCGAATGCAGTGGGGCAAGCTTGCGCAAGCTCACGAGGCGCCGCGGCCGGAACACGCCCGCCTTCATCAACAGCATTAGCGCGGTACCCCCGGCGATCGGCCGCACGCTCGGGTCCTCTGGGTCGAGGAGCGCGATGGCTTCGGATAGCGAGGCGGGCTCGACGAGTTCGAACGGGGTCATGTCTCGGACTTGGATTCGGCGAATGCCGCGCGCATGCGTTCGGTGAACTGCCGTTCCATCTCCTTGGCCTTGGCGCGCAGCACCGGCTGGCCGAGGCTGCCGAGCTTGCCGGTAAGCGCCGCGTCGATCTCGTAGCTCACCTTGGTCGCGCCGTCATCCTCGCTCAGCCGGGTCAGCGAACGCGCGGTGAGGCGCCCGACGATTCCGAGCGGGGTGCCTTCGATCTTGGCTTCGATCTCACGCGGCGGATCGACGCGCGCGACCTCGACCATGACATTGAACTTGAATTTGAGATACGCGACCTTGGTGTCGAGCACCGCGGTGTAGTGATCGCCGTCGATTTCACTCAACTCCTGCACGCCTTCGACGCAGGAGGCGAAGAAACGCGCATCGCGTATCTTCGCGAACACCGCCGCGCGCGGTGCGTTCAACCAGATGTCGCCGGTGAACTTCATCTCGTCACCGGCGCGGCTCGCGCGGCTGTTCTCAGGTCTGGGCTATGCACGCGAAGACAGGTCCCGGCGCAGCGGCCCCAACCGAGGAGGCAGGAGGGCCGCTGCCGAATAGTCGCGCATCGATCAGGTGAGGTCAAAGTCGTCAAATCGCGGTTATCTGCGTTTCTGTGTGCTGACCCCCTCAAGCAAAGCTTGCAGCTGCCGCCCGGCCGGGGGACCCAAGAAAATGGTGTTATTTTACCCCCCAAGCGATGGAACGGATCCGCCTTTCGGGAGTTGTTTGCGGCGCTCGAGGGGAGGACGGAGGAAGTCGGAGAGGGACGCCATGTGGATTTCGTTGTTTACGCTGGTGTGTGGAGTGGCTGTCTGTCTGAGTGTGGCAGCCGTGATGATGGAGCGCGGGGGGCTGCAGCTCCTGCGCCGGTAAACATCGAAACATGGCGGGACCTGAGCAGCGGGCGGCCCCGGGCCGCCCGCATCCTTTTGGCCCCCGAATCGGCTTGGCGGACGCCTCATATAGTCACGTGTTCCGGACGGGGTGCAGCGCGAAGATTTAGTGCAGCGGTGGGGCCGCCGGTCCGGGACGGCCCACAAATCAAGACGATCCCGGGGGCAGCGCACCAGCGTGATCCGCGCGGAGGGGCGGGAACGGCGGTGAGGTGCTGCGCCGCGCCCAGCACAGGCTCTAACGCCGGTCCATGTAACCTGCCGATCCCAACGGGGTTCGCGGGCGCCTCCCGTCATTGCGCGGTCGGCGCGATTGTCGTTTTGCCCAAATTATCGTCTCTTAAGCCGCCGGCACATGCCCTCGCCCGGAACAGAAAAGCCATGTCCTCATCTCTGCTGATGACGCGGCGCTTCGCGCCTCTGTTCTGGACCCAGTTTTTCTCGGCCTTCAGCGACAATTTCCTCAAGAACGCGCTGGTCTTTCTCATTCTGTTCCACATCGGCGGCACCGACGCCGAGGCGCTCATCACGCTCGCGGCTGCGGTCTTCATCGCACCCTACTTCTTCCTGTCCGCGCTCGGCGGTGAACTCGCCGACCGCTACGACAAGGCCGTGGTGGCGCGGCGGCTCAAATTTTGCGAGATCGGGATCGCGTTCATTGCAGTGGTCGGCTTCGGCCTGCATTCGGTAGTGCTGCTGTTCATCGCGCTGTTTCTGTTCGGAGTGATCGCCGCGCTGTTCGGACCGATCAAATACGGCATTCTTCCCGACCATCTCGCCCGCTCCGAACTTCCCGCCGGTAACGCGCTGGTGGAGGGCGCGACCTTCATCGCAATCCTGCTGGGCACCATCGTCGGCGGCATCGCCGCCAAGGACGGCGGCGATCCCGCGCATTTCGCCTTCCTGATGATCGTGTTCTCGCTTTTGTGCTGGAGCGCGAGCCTGTTTATTCCCCGCACGGGCCAAGGCGCGCCTGATCTAGAGGTACAAAAGAACGTCCTCGTCTCGACGATCGGCCTCTTGAATTTCCTGCGCGAAGATCCGCGGCTGTGGTGGGGTGCGCTGGTGACCAGCTGGTTCTGGCTGGTCGGAGCTGTCTCGCTATCGCTGATGCCGCCGCTGGTGAAGAACGTACTCGGCGGCAACGAGGAGGTGGTGACCACGTGTCTTGCGATCTTCTCGATCTCGATCGCGATCGGCTCCGGGCTTGCGGCCTGGCTCGCCGCCGGACGCATCATTCTGCTGCCAACCGTGATCGGCGCCGTGCTGCTGGGCGCATTCGCCCTCGACCTTGGCGCGTCCACCCTCGGCGCGCCTCCTATTCCCGGCCTCGGTGGCTATCTCGCCGCCTTCACGAGCGGACGCGGAATCCGATTAGCGCTCGATCTCGCCGGGCTCGCCATCGCGGGCGGCCTGTTCATCGTGCCGACGTTTGCGGCGGTGCAGGCCTGGGCCGGCGCCGACCGCCGCGCGCGCGTGGTGGCGGCAGTCAATGTCCTCAACGCCGCGTTCATGGCGGGAAGTACGGTGATGGTGGCCGTGCTGCAGACGGCCGGAATGACGACATCACAGCTTTTCCTCTTGCTCGGCGCGGCAAGCCTCGTGGTGGCGATCGCTGTCGGCCGCACCATGCCCGCGAGCGCGCTCAGCGATGCGCTCTCGATCATTTATCGCGCGCTGTTCCGGATGGAAGTCAAAGGCATCGACAACCTCAGCAAGGCCGGATCCAATCGAATCATCGCGCTCAACCACGTAAGCTTCCTCGATGCGGGACTCGCGTTGTCGCTGCTCAATAACAAGCCGGTGTTTGCGATCGACGTCGGCATTGCCAAGCTCTGGTGGGTGCGGCCGTTCGTCATGCTGACCAACGCCATGCAACTCGATCCGCTCAAACCGATGGCGGTGCGCTCCCTGATCGAGGCAGTGAAGGGGGGCAATCCCCTCATCATCTTCCCTGAGGGGCGCATCACCGTCACCGGCAGCCTGATGAAGGTCTATGATGGCGCTGCCCTGGTAGCGGACAAGGCGAATGCCGAGATCGTGCCCGTCCGCATCGAAGGCCTGGAGCAGACGCCATTCAGCCGACTCAAGCGCGGTCAGGTGCGCCGGCGCTGGTTCCCCAAGGTGAGAGTGACGATTCTCGAGCCGGTGAAGCTCACCGTTGATCCCGAACTCAAGGGGCGCAAGCGCCGGCTCGCCGCCGGGGCTGCGCTCTACGGCATCATGTCCGATCTGGTGTTCCGCACCACGTCGACGGACCGCACCATGGTCGAGGCGGTCGTACAAGCCGCGCAAACGCACGGGCCCAGCCGTGTCGCAATCGAAGATCCCGTGTCGGGCACGCTCTCCTACAAACGCCTGCTCGTCGGAGCCGCCATCCTCGGCGCCAAGCTCATGCCAATGGCGCAAGAAGGACGCCCGATCGGCGTCATGCTGCCGAATGCGAACGGCGCCGTTGTGACCATCCTGGGATTGATGACCGCAGGCCGCGTGCCGGCCATGATCAATTTTACGTCCGGTGCCGCCAACATCCTCTCCGGCTGCAAGTCCGCGCAGATCGACACCATCGTCTCGTCGCGGGCCTTCATCGAAAAGGCTCGGCTCGGCAATTTGGTCGCTGCGATCGAAAAGGTGGTCAAGATCATCTATCTCGAGGACATTCGCGCCGGCATCACACTCGGCGACAAGCTCCGCGGCCTTCTCAACGCGAACACGCCGCTGGTCGAGCGAAAGCCTGACGATTGGGCGGCGATCTTGTTCACGTCAGGATCGGAGGGCGTTCCGAAGGGTGTCGTACTCTCCCATCGCAATATGCTGGCAAACGCCGCGCAGGCCGCGGCCCGCATCGATTTCGGCCGCGAAGACAAAGTGTTCAATATCCTGCCGGTGTTCCATTCCTTCGGGCTGACCGTCGGGGTCATGCTGCCGCTGGTCTTCGGCGTGCGCGTCTATCTTTATCCTTCGCCGCTGCACTACCGCACAGTGGCGGAGCTGATCTATGCGGTGAACGCCACCATCATGTTCGGCACCGATACGTTTCTCGCTGGCTATGCGCGGGTCGCGCATCCTTATGATTTTCGTTCGCTACGTTACATCCTGGCCGGCGCGGAGCCGGTCAAGGAGACGACGCGGCGCACTTACATGGAGAAATTTGGTCTACGCATTCTCGAGGGCTACGGCGTGACCGAGACCGCGCCGGCGCTCGCCTTGAATACGCCGATGTTCAACAAGTTCGGCACCGTCGGACGCATCCTACCCGGCATGGAAGCGCGCCTGGAGCACGTCGATGGCGTTGACGAAGGCGGCCGACTTTACGTGCGCGGACCCAATGTGATGCTTGGCTATCTCAAGGCGGACAATCCCGGCGTGCTCGAGCGGCCGGTCGAAGGCTGGCACGACACCGGCGACATCGTCACCATCGACGAGCAGGGTTTCCTCACTATCAAAGGCCGCGCCCGGCGGTTCGCAAAGGTCGGCGGCGAAATGATCTCGCTCGCTGCGGTCGAGGCGCTGGCGGCGGAACTGTGGCCGAACGCCTTATCCGCAGTTGTCGCCCTACCAGATCCGCGCCGGGGAGAGAGGCTCATTCTGCTCACCCAACAGAGCGGCGCGACCCGAGTGGATTTTCAGAACTTCGCCAAGGCGAAGCACGCCTCCGATTTCATGATCCCATCCGAGATCTGGGTGCTCGACAAGCTTCCTGTGCTCGCCACCGGCAAGGCCGACATGGTGGCCGTGGGCAAGCTCGTCGAGGAGCGGCTCGCCGCCAAGGCGGATACCATGGCGCGCGCGAGCGCATGATCGAGAACGATTGGCCAACGCTGCTGCCGCGGCTCAAGCCGCTTCTCGAGGCAGAATATCCGCGCTTCAGCGCGGCTGAGATGGCGCGCCGCCGCGCCGCGCTCGAGGCCGCGCTTTCCCAAGCGAACTGCGACCATCTCGTACTCTACGGGGCGAACCGCGCCGGCTCCGCCGTCCAGTGGCTTACCCAATGGCCTGTGACGGTAGAGGCAATCGGCGTATTCACGCCCGGCGAGCGCGACGCGCTGTTCGTGCAGTGGATCAACCACGTGCCGTTGGCAAAGCGGCTCGCGAGCGAGGGTGAGGTCAGTTGGGGCGGTGAATCATCGATTCGGGCGGCTCTTGCGGCGCTGGAACAACGCGGCGCGCGTGAAAATCGCGTTGGCGTCATTGGACCGATGGGCTTCGCTCAGCACGCGGCACTCGAGGCGCGCTTCGGCAAAGTCGCCGATTTGAACCGCGCGTATGTGCGGTTGCGCCGCGTGAAGTCGCAGGAAGAGATCGATTGGCTGCGCATCGGCGCTTGGCTCAGCGACCGCGGCATGGCGGGACTACGCGACGGGCTTACGACCGGGCTGACTGAGCGCGCGATCGGTGACCTGATCGAGCGCGCTTACATGCGCGAAGGTGGCACCAACGTCATCCACTTTATTGGCACGACCTCCATGCACGATCCGCGACTCGGCGTACCGGCGCAGTTTCCCTCGACCAGGCGCGTGGCGAAAGGTGACATCGTATTTGCGGAGATCAGCGCCGCATTTTGGGATCATTCCGGGCAGGTGCTACGCAGCTTCGCACTCGGCGAGGACCCACCGCCGCTCTACCGCGCGCTGCACACCGCAGCCGACGCAGCGTTCGACGCGGTCACCGCGGTGCTCAAGGCGGGCACGCTGCCGGCGCAAGTGATCGAAGCTGCCGGCGTCATCGAAGATGCGGGCTTCACCATCATCGACGATCTCCTGCACGGCTATGGCGGCGGCTATTTTCCGCCCATCCTCGGTAGCAAGAGCCGCCCTGCCGGGCCAATTCCACAGGAGCCGTTCGAGGCCGGCATGACGGTCGTGGTGCAGCCGAACGTGGTCACGCGGGACGGTATGGCGGGCGTGCAGACCGGCGAGCTGTTGTTGATCGCGAACGTCGGCGTCGAGCGGCTGCATTCGTTCCCGCGCGGCTTTGCGCGGGTCTGAGGCCATTCACTCCGCCGCTTGGGACTTAACGCTGCGCGTGGCCCAATAATCGGACTCCTGCTTTGAGCGCGCGAGCGCCTCAGGGGTCTCGAAGCCCGGCGCCATCGATGCGTCGGTGCCGGCAAGAATCTGGTGGTGCTCGATTCCGAGTGTGCGCAGCCAGCGCTGCTGGCCCATGGTCAAGGCGATGAAGTAGCCGATCTCGACGAGTTCTGGCTCGCTGAAGTGCTTGTGCAGCCGCGCCCAGAACTTATCGTCGACCGGCAGATCCCAGGTGATCGCCTCGGCGTAGGCGAGCGCCGCCTTCTGCCGCTCGTCATAGCGGCTCGAGCTCTCGAAATTGAGGAGATCGCGGTAGTCGTCCTCGACGACGCCCTGCTGTGCCGCCTTGATGGAGCGCTGATTGCCGCAGAACTCGCATAGCACCGAACGCGAAACGTAAATACGGCAGAGTTCCTTGATCGCGTGATCGGCGACGCCGTTCTTGAACACGTCGCGCCAGGAATTGGCGAAAGACCAGAACACGGCCGGCACATGGGCGCGGATCGCCTGGCTTTCCGGCCGCGGCGTTCCTTCGCGCGCGCAGCGATCGAATTCAGCACGCATGGCCTCATCGCTGACCTTGGCGGGATCGACATAGCTGATCCATGGCTTTGGCATCGATCTATTCCCGTCTCGTTCGTGTTGGAAAACGCCCGGGTACCGCTTATTCGCGGCTTGCGGCACGGGTGGGGCATGCTCCCCATGTTTGCAGCCTATCCAAGAAAAACAAGTGACCGCTCAAGAAAAAGGCGCCCTGACGGCCCCAGGCGCGCTGACGGATAGCGTCCGATCCGGCAAAGATTTTTAACCATCGACTTCTAACCTGGAAAGCCGGCTAACGGCCATCGGCTCGATGGCCTCGGAGGGGCGCAGGTACTGGCCATCGGGGGGACACACGACAATGCGAGCGAGAGCTGTACGAGTGCTCGCGGCGACGGTAAGCTGTCTATTCTGGCTTAACGGTTGCGAGACTTCGACCAGGCTGGGCGACCTGTTCCAGTCGAACACGGCCGCCACGCAAGGAGTAGCATCGCAAGAGGACCCGCCGACAACGGGCAGCGTGCGGCCGACCGCGCACACCCCCGCATCCCCAGCCAAGGCATCGCCCGATAAAGATGACGATGTGAGCCTCGGCAAAACCTACTTCCGCGCCGGTACTTTCAATCTCGCCGAGCGTCACTTCCGTCGCGCCGTCGAATTACACCCACGCGATCTCGAGTCCTGGATCGGTTTAGCGGCCTCCTACGACCGGCAGCGCCGGTTCGATCTTGCCGACCGGGCCTATGACCAGGCGACGAAAATTGCCGGACCCACGGCGGAAATCCTCAATAACCGCGGTTACTCCTATATGCTACGCGGCGACCAGCGCCGCGCCCGCGAAACGCTACTGGAAGCGCAGGCGCGCGATCCCGGCAACGCCTACGTAAAGAATAACCTCGAGCTGCTCGAGGCGAACCTGCGCAAGGGAAAGGCCGGGTAGTAAAGCGGGCCCTCTGGACTCCGCTCAGGCAACATGCAACGTGGCGCGTTGCAGCGGTTCGCGGCGCCATGTTCGAGAGCTTTCGCAAATTTCTGTCCGAAGTGTCGGAAGGCGACAAGCATCCGGCCCGGTTCGACCACGGCGACTACCGCCTCGCTGCGGCAGCGCTGCTCGTTCATGCGGCTGCGATCGACGGCGACATTTCCGACGCCGAGCGCGACAAGCTGCATGCGGTCATCAAGCAGCAATTTGAGCTCGACGAGGCGACGACGGATGAACTGGTCGCCGAGGCGACTGCGGCCGAGAACGAGGCCGTGGATCTCTATCACTTCACCAGCTTGATCAATCGCTTTCTTGACGAGGATGGCCGCCGCCGCGTCGTCGAAATGATGTGGGAGATCGCCTATGCCGACGGACGCGTCGACGACTTCGAAAGCAACCTGATCTGGCGAGCCGCGGACCTGCTCGGCATCTCGTCGCGAGAGCGAATCGAACTCGGCCATCGTGTGGCCAACCGGCGAGGGGCGGCTGCGACGTGACGCAGCAGAAGCGTCCCATCACGTTGATCACGGGCGCGTCGGCGGGGATCGGCGCGGCATTGGCGCACGAGTTTGCCGCCCACGGCCATGAGCTTGTCCTGGTTGCCAGGCGCGAGCGGGTACTCGGCGCGCTCGCGGATGCCATTGCGGCGAAGGGCGCGCCGCGTCCGACGGTTCTGGGCGCCGATCTCGCGCGCCTCGATGCGGCACAAACGATTGCGGCGGCGCTGGATGAGCGCGGGCTCGAGCCCGACGTGGTGGTCAATAACGCAGGCTTCGGTCTCGTTGGTGCCGCCGAGGCGCTCGACCGCGCCGAGCAAGTCGCTATGGTCGACCTCAACGTGCGCGCGCTCACCGATCTCTCGCTCGCTTTCCTCGACAGCCTCAAGCGCCGCAGGGGCGGCCTTCTCAACGTTGCATCAATCGCGGCCTTCATGCCCGGTCCCGGCATGGCGGTCTATTACGCCAGCAAAGCCTATGTGCTCTCGTTCAGCGAAGCGCTGCATCGCGAGCTCAAGCCGAAAGGCGTGCGGGTCACCGTGCTTTGCCCCGGTCCGGTGCCGACCGAGTTTCAGGCGCGTGCCGGCATGAGCGACGGCGCCTTTCCGCGGCTTCTCACGCGCTCCGCCGAGCAAGTGGCGAGAGATGGCTACCGCGGCCTGATGCAAGGTCGCCGCGTCGTCATTCCGGGTGCCGTCAACTGGGCGGTGACCGCGATGATCCGCTTTGCCCCGCGCAGTCTTGTCAGCAGCGAGGCCGCCGGTAGCTTGTGCCCGCTGAGCAATGCGCGGCTGCATGGCGAGGGCGCGCCATCCATCTTGAAAACCGACTCGAGCGGGTATTGAAATTCGACCCGCGCATGCTCGCAATGACCGCCCAATGCTCCGTCCGATCCTGATCGTGCTGCACCAGGAAACCTCCACCCCTGGGCGCATCGGGCACGCCTTGCGCCAGCGCGGCTATCCCCTCGACGTGCGCCGCCCGCGCTTGAGCGATCCGCTCCCCGAGACCATGGCCGCCCATACTGGGGCCATCATTTTCGGCGGCCCGATGAGCGCGAATGACACCACTGATTTCATCCGTCGCGAGATCGATTGGCTGAACGTGCCGCTCAAGGAGAAGAAGCCGTTTCTCGGCATCTGTCTCGGCGCGCAGATGTTGGCGCATCATCTCGGCAGCCGGGTCTACCGGCATCCCGATGGTCACGCCGAGGTCGGCTATTATCCGATCCGGCCGACGGAGATCGGGCGCACGGTGTGCGATCCCTGGCCGGAGCAGGTCTATCAGTGGCATCGCGAGGGCTTCGACCTGCCGCTCTGTGCCGACTTGCTGGCGGAGGGCGACTCCTTCCCGGTGCAGGCCTTCCGTTACAACGGCGCCGCCTTCGCGCTGCAATTTCATCCCGACGTGACCCACGCTATGATGTGCCGATGGACCACGCGCGGTCATGAACGCACGTCGTTGCCCAACGCTAAGCCGCGGGTCGCGCATTTCGCGGATCGCGCAGTCTACGACCCCGCCGGGCGCGCTTGGCTCGCCGCCTTTCTCAATCATTGGCTGGGCCAGCCGGAGGTTGCGCCGCAGCAGGCCTCCACCGGCTGACCAAATGATCGAATCGTGTCGCACTCGTCGCTGCGAAAAGCAGGGACCCTGACCACTGGGCTGACGTCCTCGCCTGCGCGGGGATATGAGCTGATGAATCGGATTAGAGGTCGCGCAGCGAAGGCTGAACGGGCTGCTTCGGTTTAGGCGGGTGGTGGAGCCGAGGGGGGTCGAACCCCTGACCTCCTCATTGCGAACGAGGCGCTCTCCCAACTGAGCTACGGCCCCGCCAAAATACAACCCCGCAGCGGCTGGCCGCGAGTGCGCGCCATTTAGGGCTGCGAATAGGCGGAGTCAAGGATCGGAACATGTGGCGAGACCGCGATTTCATCGGCCGTCGTGCTTGTTTACGTCGTTCTGCCCCGGTACATCTTGTGCACGATTCTCAGAAGCGAGTGCCATTCCATGCGCGCCCTCTTCCTCGTCATTGATCTCGCCCTTGAAATCTACATCTGGGTGTTGATCGCGGCGGCGATCTTCTCCTGGCTGGTGGCGTTCAACGTGGTGAATGTCCGCAACTCCGTGGTCGGCGCGATCGGCGATTTCCTCTATCGCGTCACCGAGCCGGCCCTGCGGCCGATCCGGAACGTAATGCCTAATCTCGGCGGCATCGATATTTCTCCAGTGATCCTAATCCTCATCATCATTTTCATCCGCTACTGCATTGCGCTGTACATTCTGCCCTACGTGTTCTGAGGTTCATGGTCGCTCGCGCCTGGACGGCATCGGCCGACGGTGTTGTCATCACCGTCCGCCTCACGCCGCGCGGCGGGCGCGATGCAATCGAAGGTATCGCACAATTGGCCGATGGACGCAGCGTGATCAAAGCCCGCGTACGTGCGGCGGCGACCGAAGGCGAGGCGAATGCGGCGCTGATAAACTTGATCGCCAATGCGTTCGGCGTTGCCGCGCGTGACGTCAGGCTGGTCGCGGGCGCGAGCGCGCGGATCAAGCGCCTGAAGATCGCCGGCGCAGGCGCGACGCTCGCCGCCATGCTGGAGAAAATCTTCGCGATGGAGTAATGCCGTTCATTGCGCCTCCTTGTAAAAGGCGCACGGCGGCACGCCATGACCGCAAAGATCATTGACGGGAAGGCGATCGCGGCGGACCTGCGCGGCAAGGTCGCGGATGCCGTGCACCGCCTTTCGCGCGACCGCGGTATCACGCCGGGACTGGCCGTCGTGCTCGTCGGCAACAACCTGGCGAGCGAGAGTTACGTCGCTAGCAAGATGAAAATGATCGCCGGCAGCGGCATGCGCTCTTTCGACCACCGGCTGCCGAAGGAGACGAGCGAAGCGGAGCTCTTGGCGCTGATCGGGCGGCTCAACGCCGATCCAACCGTGCACGGCATCCTGGTGCAGCTTCCTCTGCCGGCGCAGATCAACCCGCACAAGATCATCGCCGCGGTCGATTCGGCCAAGGACGTCGACGGGTTTAGTCCGGTCAATGCCGGCCGGCTCGCCGCGGGCCTGCCGGCCCTCGCACCATGCACGCCGGTCGGCTGCATTCTCCTCGCCAAGACCGTTCAACCTTCGCTCATGGGCCTTGAGACCGTCGTAATCGGCCGCTCGAACATCGTGGGCAAGCCATTGGCGCAACTTTTGCTCGCGGAGAATGCAACGGTGACGGTCGCGCATTCGAAAACCCGCGAACTCCCGGCGGTCTGCCGCCGCGCGGATGTTCTGTTTGCGGCGGTGGGGCGGCCCGAGATGGTCCGCCGCGATTGGGTCAAGCCCGGCGCCACTGTCATCGACATCGGCGTCAACCGCGTGATGGCGGATGGCCGCTCGCGCATTGTTGGAGACGTGGCGTTTGCCGAAGTGGCCAAGATTGCGGGGGCGATCACGCCGGTGCCGGGCGGCGTCGGTCCGATGACGATCGCCTGCCTACTCGTTAACACTGTGCGAGCGGCCTGCGCGCTCGCCGGCGTGCGGGAGCCGGCCTTTGGACAGCGCCCTATCGACGATCGGGAGTAGGGAGGAGAATGCTCAGTTCGTCCAGGCGAACGCGACCTTATCCAGGGTACGCGCGCCGAACCGTTCGGAGGAACGGGCCACCGCCTTGCCGCCAAGCGCTCGATAAAACCCCACCGCCTGCTCGTTGTCCGAGAGCGCCCATACGACGAGGCTTTGCAGCCCGCTCTGCACCAGGTCACGCCGCGCCGCGGAGAACAGCTTGCGGCCGAAGCCAAGCCCTTGGAATTCCGGCCGCAGATAGAGCTCGTAGACTTCGCCGTCATAGTAAAGGCTGCGCGCACGGTTGCGGCCGTAGTTGGCGTAGCCGGCCACGCATTCGCCGAATGCCAGCACAGTGAT
Organism: Alphaproteobacteria bacterium; assembly: GCA_005883115.1. GTDB lineage: Bacteria > Pseudomonadota > Alphaproteobacteria > Rhizobiales > Xanthobacteraceae > VAZQ01. The sequence continues at coordinate 12,795 of VAZQ01000127.1, forward strand.
CCGGCTGCCTTTGCGCACCGCACTGTCCCACCATTGGGGGCCGCGACGGTTGATCAGCTTGTCGAGCTCCGGCCCCGGGATGATGCCCTGATAAGCGCAGCGCCAGGCGTCGTCATGAGTTGCCGCAATCGCCCTTGCATCGGACGGCTTGGCGCGGCGGACTTCGATGAGGGTCGTGCTCATGGGGATGATTGAAGCAAGCAGTCCGCCGCGCTTCAAGAGTTATGTTTAACGAGACGCTAACAACGGCCGCGATTGATGTGGATTTGCCACACTACGGCACCGCGGAGTACCCGCAAACACCGCAAGAAATGGATACATGTTGGCCAGCGGACGTAATGTTGCAGCGGCGACACGCAGGCCAACGAAATGTGCCGCGTACCGTGCAGGACGGCTGGAATCACGTCCTCGGGAACGGCAGTAAGTGATCTGGCGACGTGCGAATCAGCCGAGTTGCGTCACACCCGCTCCGCTTCCTTGCGCCGCTCGTCCTTCCTTCGCTCATTGGGGTCAAGCAATTTCTTGCGGAGCCGTATCGCTTTCGGCGTGACCTCAACCAGCTCGTCCTCGGCAATATATGCGAGCGCCTTCTCCAGCGTCATTTGCATCGGCGGGATCAGCCGCACCGCCTCGTCCTTGGCATGGGTGCGTATATTGGTGAGCTTCTTGCCCTTGAGCACGTTCACATCGAGGTCGTTGCCGCGAGTGTGCTCGCCCACGATCATCCCGCGATAAACCTTGCAGCCCGGCTCGATCATCATTGGCCCCCTGTCCTCTAGGTTCCACAGCGCGTAAGCCACGGCTTCGCCCTGGTCATTGGAGATCAGCACGCCGTTGCGGCGTCCGGCGATCTCGCCTCGGTGCGCGCCGTAGCCGTGGAACAGCCGGTTCATGACGGCGGTGCCGCGGGTATCGGCGAGAAGTTCGCCGTGATAGCCGATGAGCCCGCGCGTCGGCGCATGGAAGATGAGGCGCACGCGGCCGCCGCCCGAGGGGCGCATTTCGACCAGTTCGGCTTTGCGGACCGCGAGCTTCTGCACGACGATGCCGGAATGCGCCTCGTCGACATCGATGACGACCTCTTCGATTGGTTCCCGCAGCTCGCCGTCGGCCGCGCGCTCGAGCAGCACTTGCGGGCGCGATACCGATAGCTCGAAGCCCTCGCGCCGCATCGTCTCGATCAGAATGCCGAGCTGCAATTCGCCGCGTCCGGCGACCTCCATTGCATCCTTCTCAGTCGATTCGCTGATCCGCAGCGCGACGTTCCCTTCGGCCTCGCGCAGGAGCCGCTCGCGTATGACCCGGCTCTGCACTTTGTCGCCCTCGGTTCCGGTGAGCGGGGAATCGTTGATGCGGAATGTCATCGCCAGCGTCGGCGGGTCGATCGGCTGCGCCGGAAGAGGTATCATCACCTCCGGCGCACAGATCGTGTGGGAGACCGTGGCCTCGGGCAGCCCGGCCAGGGCAACGATGTCGCCCGCCGATGCCTCGTCGACGCCGGTGCGCTCGAGGCCGCGGAAGGCGAGCACCTTCGTGACGCGGCCCTCCTCGATCAGCTTTCCATTGCGATCGAGCACCTTGACGATTTGGTTAGGTCTGACCGCGCCCGAGCTGATGCGCCCGGTCACGATGCGTCCAAGATAGGGATTGGCCTCGAGAATGGTACCGAGCATCCGGAAAGGTCCGTCCTCGATGATCGGCTCGGCGACATGCTGGATCACAAGGTCGAACAGCGGCGCCATGCCGCGATCCTTCGGACCGTTGGGCGAGGCTGCCATCCAGCCTTCCCTCGAGGAGCCATAGAGAATCGGAAAATCGAGCTGTTGCTCGCTGGCATCGAGCGCGGCGAACAAGTCGAAGACCTCGTTCACGACCGCCAAAGGCCGCGCATCCGGCCGATCAACTTTGTTGATCACGACGATGGGCTTGAGTCCGACCTTGAGCGCTTTCGACACCACGAATTTGGTCTGCGGCAGCGGCCCCTCGGCCGCGTCCACCAACACCAGTGCGCCGTCCACCATATTGAGGATGCGCTCGACCTCGCCACCGAAATCGGCATGGCCGGGTGTGTCGACGATGTTGATGCGGGTGTCGTGCCAAAGGATGGATGTCACCTTGGCCAAAATGGTGATGCCGCGCTCGCGTTCGAGGTCGTTGGAGTCCAGCGCGCGCTCCGCCAGGCGCTGGTTGTCGCGCACGGCGCCCGACTGCTGCAACAGCCGGTCGACCAGCGTGGTCTTGCCGTGGTCGACGTGGGCGATGATCGCAATGTTGCGGAGCTGCATGGGCTGCATCAAAAAACCGATCGCGGGCCTTGAAGGGCCCGCTGTCGCGCGAAATATAGTTATGACGGCGCAAGGCGCAATGTGCGAGCGGTCGCTGAAGTCCTAGGTCTTTCGCCGCCGGCCCCCTTGCGTCGTGGTACGAGGAAGGCGACCATTGGGAAAAGCGAGTGCGGAGGGCGCGTGCGCTCATCGGCCCCAGTCAAGAACCAGCGCCGGATATTGTGCGTTTTTCCGCACTACACCCCCGCGTTCGGCACGTTCAATCACGCCTATCGTTTGATGAAAGGGGTGCGGGCGTTTATGCCGCCACAGGGCCTGCTGCTGATCGCGGCCTATATGCCGCAACAATGGCAGGTCCGCTTCATCGACGAAAATATCCGCAAAGCCAGCGAAGCGGACTTCGCCTGGGCCGACGCCGTGCTGGTCAGCGGTATGCACGTCCAGGCGCGGCAAATCCATGATATCGCCGCACGCGCGCACAAAGCCGGTAAGGTGGTGCTGCTGGGCGGACCATCTGTATCCGCCTCACCCGAAATATATCCCGAGATCGACTACCTCCACATCGGCGAGCTCGGTGACGCAACCGATCAGCTCATCGCTCGCCTCGACGAGAGTGTCGCGCGACCGAGCGCACAGCTGCGCTTGGAAACAAAGGATCGCGTTCCGCTGCACGATTTCCCAATTCCGGCCTACGATCTTATCCCGCTGAAGAACTATCTCATGTTGACTCTGCAGTTCTCCAGCGGCTGCCCCTATCTGTGCGAGTTCTGCGATATTCCCAACCTCTATGGCCGGCAGCCGCGGCTCAAGACCCCGGCGCAGATCACCGCCGAGCTCGATGCCATGCGCACGCAGAAAGGGCATCCGCCGGTTGTTTACTTCGTCGATGACAATTTCATCGGTAATCGCAAGGCCGCCAAAGACATGCTGCCGCATCTGCTCGCCTGGCAGAAGCAGCACGGTTATCCAATGCAGTTCGCCTGCGAGGCGACGCTCAATATCGCCAAGCAGCCGGAAATTCTCAGGCTCATGCGGGAATGCTCGTTCCTCGGCCTATTCGTTGGCATCGAGACGCCGGAAGCCGACGCGCTCAAGGCGATGCGCAAGAATCAGAACGTCGCCGTGCCAATGATGGAGTCGATCAAGACCCTCAACGACTATGGATTGGAGGTCACCTCCGGCATCATTCTCGGGCTCGATACTGACTCCGACGACACCGAGGTGCGCCTGAAGGATTTTATCGACATCTCGCAGATTCCCATGTTGACCATCAACCTGTTGCAGGCGCTGCCGAAGACGCCGCTCTGGGATCGTCTCAAGCTGGCCGGACGCCTCGCCGACGAACCCACCCTCGAAAGCAACGTCCGTTTCCTGCGGCCGTACGAGGAGGTGGTGGCGATGTGGCGCCGCTGCATCGCCTATGCCAATGATCCGGAGCGGCTGTTCGCGCGCTTTCACCATCAAGTCGAGGCAACCTACGTCAATCGTATGATTACGCCCGCGCGCGGCAAGCTCAACTGGGCTAACCTGTCGGGCGCGTTGGTGCTCGCGTTCCGCGTCGTGCTGCACATCGGCATTCTGTCGGATTACCGCAAGCCGTTCTGGCGCGCGGCGCGTCACTCGCTGCGGCGGGGCCAGATCGACGCCGTCCTCGGGATGGGGTTCATCGCCCACCATCTCATTCAATTCACGCGCGAGGCCCTGCGCGGCGAGCAGAATGCGTCCTACTACTCGACCAAGCTGCGCACGGCGACACACGCGCCTTCGCCGGAATTGGCATCCCTGCGCAAGTCGGCATAGGCGTTGCGGGACAACAGTCCTTCTAACAAGTTTGTCCCCACAAGGCTGCCAAAATGATCACCCCAGCTTGGGCTCGAGGTTCACCGACCATAGCGCGTGATCGTCTCGATCTCTAAGCGTCACGGTCATCACTTGCGTCGATCCATCGAGGGCGACGTGACCGAAGAATTGCAGGCCTTCGCTGGGCGGCCGATTTGGCGCGCTCGCCGCCTTCACGTACACGAGCTGCGGCCCGAACGTGTTGTCGAGCTCACCTTGCGAGCCGCTCCCAGCGTGGATCGGCCCCGACATGAATTCCCAGAACGGCTCGAAATCCTGGAACACCGCCCTGTTGGGATCATAGTAATGGGCGGCGGTGTAGTGCCGGTCACCCGTGATCCATACGGTGTTGCGCACGCCGGCCCGCTTGATGAACGAAAGGATATCGGCGATTTCGAGCTCGCGGCCGCGCGGCGGGCCGTTGCCCTGAGCGATTGCCTCCAAGCCCCAATTGCGATCGGGATCGTAGACGATAATGAGACCGATCGGCATGTCGGCGGCAATGACCTTCCAGGTCGCCTGCGAGTTCAATAATGCGCGCTTGAGCCAAGCGACTTGCGTCGGCCCGAGGAAGTAGGCTGCCGGTCCATAGGTCTCCTCCAGGTTTTCGCCGTTCGGCCCGCGATAGCTGCGCATGTCGAGCATGAAGACGTCGAGCAGCGGCCCGTAGGAAATTTTGCGATAGATGCGCCCGGGCTCGGACTGCGTGAAGCGCAAATACGCGGTTCGCCCGCGCCGCCAGCAGCAGCGTATTCGTCTCGACGTATTTGCTGCGCTGGTGCTCAGCGCGGGTCAGCGGCTCGCCTGGCCACCAGTTGTTGGTCACTTCGTGATCGTCCCATTGCGCAAAAATCGGTACCTCGGCATTGAAAGCGAGCAGGTTCTTGTCGAGCAGATTGTATTTGTAATTGCCACGGAACTCCGCGAGCGTCTCCGCGGGCTTCGCCTTTTCCTCGATCACGACGTTTTTCCAAATCTCGCCATTCGGCATTTTTTTCTCGGCGAGTATCGGGACATCGGCATAGATCGTATCGCCGCTGTGGATGAAGAAATCCGGCCGATTACGCAGGATGGTGGCGTAGGTGCGCATGCCGCCGCGCGCCTCGTCGATGCCCCAGCCTTGCCCGGCGGTATCTGCCGACCAAACGAACGAGACCGAGCGTCGGTCGCCCGGCGCGGTGCGGAAGCGGCCGATCATTGGCTCGCCGGCAATGGT
>VAZQ01000128.1:0-1249 GCA_005883115.1 Alphaproteobacteria bacterium
TCGCGCTGCCTCCACTCGCTTCAATACGTTTACGCGAATCTTCAATGCGCTATGGCGAAGTGGTGCACCACAGACCCGGGATCGTCCCGGTCTGTGGTGGTAATCATCGCTATCGCAGCGCCGGCCGGATTTTCAACCGCGCAGGCGCGCGGCATTCGCCAGATATTGCATGTCGGGCTCCGGCCGCCCGCCGGCAAAGGTGAGCACGAGCTCGCTCGTCCCCGCCTCGCAGTAGCGCCGCGCCTGGGCGAGCGCGTCCTCGGCCGTGCCGGCGATGGCGAAGGCTTCGACGAAACGGTCGTCGAGAACGACCGCCGCCCGTTCGCCCGCCCGCAAGCGCGCCACGGCGGCAGCGACATCGCGCTCCGATATTCCTTGCGCGCACAGCAATGCCGCCTTGGCCGACGGCACGCGCGCACCGAGCGACCAGAACGACGCGAGCATCTCCCCGATCTCGCGCTTGGCAAGCGCGTGGGCCTCGGCTCGGTCGAGCCGCACCGCGCACGGAACGTATTGCACGACCTCGGCAGGCACGGCGCGCTGCGCCTGCCGTGCCGCCTCGCGCATCGTCAGCACCGCGGCTTGCGTGAATTCCGCCGGGCACATATTGGAGATGATCAGCCCATCGGCGAGCTTTCCGGCAAGCGCGAGCGCCTGCTCGCCTCGCGCGGCCATGAGCAGCGGCATATCCGGCCGCGGCGCCGGCCAATCGAGCTTGACCTTGCGCGCGGAAAAAAGCTCCCCGGCATAGTCGACCTCCTCGCCCTTGAGCATGGCGCGTAGGATGGTGATCGCGTCGCGCACCGCCGCGAGCGGGCGAGCGGCGCTCAACCCCATGCGCTCGCTGGAAGCGGCGATGCCCGATCCGATGCCGAGCCGCACGCGCCCCTGCGCCAGCTCGTCGAGCGCGGCGATCTCCATCGCCATGAGCGTGGGGTGGCGGCTGTACGGATTGAACACGCCGATGCCGATGCCGATCGTCGTCGTCGCCGCCGCGCAGGCGGAGGCTGCCGGCAGCGCGCCGCGGCCGAACGCGTTCTCGGGAAACCATACGGCGTGATAACCGTTCGCCTCGGCGATTCTTGCGAGGGCGACGCAGTCGCGCGGGTGAGTCGCACCGGACAGACGCACGCTCAATTTGGGCAGCTCGGCCACGCTGGTCCCTCACCTGTCATCTCGACTGCGCAAGCGTATGACGCGCTGATTTAGACGTGTCCCGGACGCGGTGCAGCGAACCCTTGCCCCGCGA
>VAZQ01000128.1:1434-3181 GCA_005883115.1 Alphaproteobacteria bacterium
GGAAGAAACGCGCTCCGCCCGCGACAGCAAATCAAACTCCGCCGGGGCGCTCGCCGGAGCTGGCTTGCGAGAAATGCGCGTGCACGACGCGCCAATCGCCGGCTTCCTTGCGAAAGACCATGGTCGAGCGGGTGACGAACTCCTCGCCCCCGTAATGGATGTCCTGCGGCGGCGGCGCCGCGCCGGTCCATTTACGTTTCGTGCGGCGATGGCACCAGACGACGGCCACCTCGTCGGAAACGACGCCGCCGATGTCGAACGGCGTCCAATAGCTCGACGCCACGTTCTGTCCGTAGAATTTCCACAGCCGAAACCAATGCTCGCGGCCTTTATAGGTGTGGCCGTTCAGGTTGAAGAACACCGCCTCGGGCGCCTCGCTCCAGATCGGCTCGAGCTTTTGCCAATCGAAGCGGGCATTGGCGTCGATGTAGTCGGCGTGCAGCTTGAGGATCCGCTCGCCGTCGCGCGTGGAGCCGCCGACGAGATTGGCTTGCGACATGATCTCTCCGATTCGAACGCAGGAAATTTGGCCTATCTCAACGCTCAGTTTGCATGAGCCGGTGTTCAGCAGCAAACCTGCGCGTGCCGGATCGCTCTGCCCAGCCTATCATGGCCGGCGCACCTGAGGCCGCCATGACGCCCACGCCCAGATTAGCGTTGTTCACCATCGTCGCGAGCCTCGTCTATCTCGGCCTCGCCATCCTCGGTCGCGGCGGGTTCAGCGCCTTCTTCTCGCACGCGGCGTTGAGCGCGCTTGCGATCGTGCTCCTCGTGCTCACCGCGGTCGCGCTGTTCAGCGGCGGAAATCTCAGTCCCGGCGAGCGCGAGGATCGCGGCAACCGCTGGGTGCTCGCGGCGTTCGGCGTGATCGGACTGTTGGCAGCCTATCTGCCGGCCTATACCGACCGGACGGATTTTTGGACGATCGATGGAGATGCCGTGCGCTGGCTCGGCGTCGTGCTCTTCGCCGCCGGGGGCGCGCTGCGCATCTGGCCGGTCTTCGTCCAGCCCGGGCACACGCTCGCCACGCGCGGCATCTACGGCGTCATCCGTCATCCCAGCTATCTGGGCTTGCTGGTGAACGCGCTGGGATGGGCGCTGGCGTTTCGTTCCGTGGTCGGCGTGCTGCTCACCGCGCTAACGATCCCACCGCTACTTGCGCGCATCCGGGCGGAAGAAAAGCTGCTGCGCGCACAATTCGGCGACGCCTACGATCTCTATCAGCGCCGCACCTCTCGGCTCATTCCCCGAATCTTCTAGCGAATCTTCGGTGCGGGAATGGGTGCAACGGAGTGGAGAATTTTTCGCGAGCGCTCGAGTGAGGTCGCCGTTGCTGCATCCATCTGCTGCCGGTTAAGGCATTGACATGGCGACAGATTCACCCTATTTCGCTTGCGCGATCTGAAGTCAGATGCAGGATGCATTTTATTGTTGACTACTTATTGGAAAGCGCGTAAGAGCAGTGCCAGCCTCGCTCATCGAAGGGCGTGCTCATGAGACGATCCTAGAGGACGGAGCGAGGCGTGGCGTCCTGCGGCAGCGATTCGCAACTGCCGCCCCGGGAGGCACGGGACCCCGCCCGCCGGGCACTACGACCCGGACGCGAGGAGCTCGCTGTGACCGATCCGGTGCTCGCCGAAGCGCAAGCTTAGGGGAGCTGCCGGTGAGGGAAGCGCGGGACCGGAGCCCAAAATCGCCACGGTGGAGCGCCGGGAGGCGGGCGTCCCGCGTTATGGGACGCAAGGCG
>VAZQ01000128.1:3217-9565 GCA_005883115.1 Alphaproteobacteria bacterium
AAGCGACAAAGCAAAACCCGGGCGCGAAAACGCGCCGCGGGAACGAAGAAACACGTGCTGTTTGAAAAGTGAATAGGCGTTGCGATGCTCGTCCTCATCTGAGGCCGCGCGTGCGAAACACGTCGGCAAACTCGCCCACGGGTGCACGCGTCACGAAGGATGAGGACGAGCGATCGCGGCTCGCCCAGCAAACGAGATCGATGCATTCCGCTCACCCCCGCGAAAGCGGGGGTCCAGACTTGTTCTTCTGGATGCCCGCTTTCGCGGGCATGAGCGGAGTTCTGTTTCTGCCGTCTTGACCAGCTCGTTATTTGTGCTCGCCCGTGCACACCGGCTCGCTAGTTGCGCTCGCCCGTGCACCGAAAGCGCACAGCTTCGCCGCTATGGCTTTGACATCTCGATCATTTACCAACAGCTGGGTTTTTGGCCCGTCCGTTGAACCCATCGGAGCGCTCGCCCGACAGACGGGTGACTGAACTGACATTTGGCCGGCTGTGCGCCTGCCATGCGAGGGAGCTTTGCGATGACAGACTTGGCTTGCGAGGGCGAATCTCTGCAGGATTTCGTCGCTCGGCTCTCCGACGTGTTGCGCTTCGTCTTCGATCAGCAGCGCGGCGACATCGTGGTTCTCGTCGGCGATGACGGGGTAAACCGCGCGTTGGCGGCGCAATTAGAGCCCGCCGCGCCGTCCCCGCTCGCACGAGGTGTCATGGAGGAGGTCCTCAGCGGCCGCACGCGCATCCGCCGCATCAACAAGACGCTCCACGTGGTCGTCTAGCAAGACGCATCAGCCGCCGAATTCAACAATGTAAAGCCCGGCATTGTAATCGGTGCAGTAGAGGAGGCCGGCGGCGTCAACGAACACGTCGGCGGATTGGATGACCCGCGCCCGGTTGGGCCGGTGATCCATCATGCGCGCGGGCGCCGGCGGCACCAGCGCGCCGACTTCGCGAGGCCGGTACGGGTCGCGAATGTCAAACGCGCGCACGCCCGCGTTCTGGTAGGTGGCGAAGATCAGCTCGGAGTTCACGAAACTTCCGGGTCGGTTTTCGTGCAGATTGTGCGGGCCGAAGTGGCCGTCCTTGCGCACGTAGTCCACTTCCGCCGGCGTGGGAAAAGTGGAAATGCTCACCGGATTTTCTTTGACCCGGTTGTCGAACACCCAGATGAGCTTGAGCCCATCCTCCTGATGATCGAGCACCGCCTCGTCGAGCACGACGAGCAGATCGCGCGCTGCGAGCGGCAGGCAATTGTGCGTGCCGCCGCCGAACGGCGGCGACCAGTTGCGGTGAGTGATCAGCTTGGGCCGCGTGCGGTCGGCGATGTCGATCACCACCATGCCAGCGTCGCGCCAGGCGGCATACGCGGTATCCCCGTCAACGATCGCATGGTGCAAGCCGTAGCGGCTGGTTGCCGGCCAGGACGGCGTCTCGCCTGCGGCGGCATGCATGCCAGGAATCCAGTAGCGGCCGGCCTCGCGCGGATGCGCCGGATCGCTCATGTCCACGGTCAGAAAGATGTAATCGGTGAAGCCGTCGAGCAGCGCGGAGACGTACGCCCAGCGTCCGCCGGTGTACCAGATGCGGTGAATGCCACCGCCTTCGACCGCCATGAAGCCGATGCGCCGCGGGGTTGCCGGTTTGGAAATGTCATAAACCGCGAGCCCGGCTGTCCAGTCGCGCGCCGCGCTCCTCTTTTCAGCCGTACCCACGACCTTGCCGAGCTGGCCCTTGTAATACGCCTTCTCGTCCGCGAACTCGGCGGCCGCGAACATGTCTTTGGCGTTGATGACGAGCAGCAGATCGTCATGGGTCTGCAAGTGGATATTCCAGGTGCCGGACGGCGCGGCGAGATAATTGACCGCGCGCGGACGCTTGGGATCGCGCACGTCGAGCACGCTAAAGCCTTTGGAGAACATGTGGCCGATATAGGCGTGGCCGCGATGCACCATGATCTGCACGCCGTCGGGCCTGCCGCCCTGGTCGCAATAGGCGATGACGCGCATGTTGCGTGCATGATCGGGTTGCGGCAGGTCGGTAGCACTCATCGGGAGGCCGCTAAGAAGTTGGGCACGGCGATCCAGTCCATCATGGCGCGGTGATCCTGCAGCAACGTCCACATCGCGCGATCTTCATCGGTCTGCAAGTTCACACCAAGATGCGTGCCGAGCTTGCGCCCGTGCAACATGATGCGCTCGCCGATTGGCTGGCGCGCCTTGTTGTAAGCGGCAAGGCCCGCGTCGATATCGTCGTGGCCGGCGAGTGCCTCGGCGAGCGCCTGCGCGTCCCCACCGGCCTTGGCCATACCGAAGCCCATATGCGGACGCGCTTGCGGGGTCGAAAAGTCGTAGATCGGCGTGAAGAAGGGCTGCATGTTGGCGAGGCAATCGAGAAATTGCGGCGGCATGATCGCTTGCGCTTGCGCGCGCATCTGCGCAATCAGGTCGCTGCGGATGAGCGGCGGCGGCACGGAATAGTCGTGCTGCTGTCCACGCTCGTCGACGCACATGCGCCGCAGCTCCTGCGCATCGGCGACGCGGTACCAGATGAAATTATAGCGGCGATGCCCCACCCGCAGGTCGTTGTTCAGCCCGGCGATGGGATAGCCGATGACCTGCTGCCGCTCGGGCAAGAAGAAGGTGAAATAAGGAAAAATGCTCGCGCGCGTCTGCTCGCTGAGATCGGCTTCCTTCGGCGCGCCGCGCCAGATGTAATAGCCCGAATAGATCGGCTGCACCTCGGGCGCAACCTGCTCGCGCACGCTCGAGCGGATTCCATCGCCGCCGATGAGGAGATCGGCGCGTTCCCGTTTGCCGCCGGCGAAGTGCACGTGGACGCCGGAGCCGTCCTGCTCGACGCCCTCGAACGTATAACCGAGGTGATAGTGCGACTCGTCGATGGTCGCGCGCATGAGCCGCTGCAGCCGATCCCAGGAGGTAAGGATCTGCGGCAGATGCTTTTCCGCGATCACCCGACCGTCATGGTCGAGTGCGATGCGTTTTTCGACGACGATGCCGAGCTCGCCAGTGCCGGCGCCGCTCTTCTCCAGCGCCTCCAACAGTTCCGGATGGGTGGTAATCCCGGCGCCGCGGCCAACCAGCTCGACTGGCGAGCGCTCATAAACCTCAGCGCGCCATCCGATCTGCCGCAAGAACGCCGCGCTGAACAGGCCCGACATCGAGCCGCCGATGATGATTGCCCGCGGGGGATCGCGTTTTGCTGGCATCCTCGAACGTCTGCTCCGCAGCGCAGGCTAGGCAGTAGCCACGCTTCCCTTGAGGCGCTTGAGACTGTCGAGATAATCCGCGATGCCGCGCTCGAGATCGTATTGCGGCGCATAGCCGAGCTCGCCGCGGGCGCGCGAGATGTCGTAGACGTTCGAGGCAGGATACGGCATGCCGAGGAAGTTGAGCCCCGGTCCGATCTCGATCTCGGCATGCGGCAGATGCTTGCGGATCACGCGCGCGACATCGTTGAGGGTGATGCCGACGCCGGTGCCGATATTGTAGACGCGGCTCTTCGGATTTTCCGCCGTGCAGGCGAGATAAATGCCGTACGCAGAATCCTTGTTGTAGATGAAGTCGTCCTTCTCGTCGCCGCCCTGCGCGAGGCGGAAGGGGAGCCCGCTGGCGGGATTTTCCACGATCGCGCTGGTCACTCCCATCTTGCCGTGGCGCGCGGTCTTGCCCGGCCCGTAGGTGGTCGCAAAGCGCAGCACCACCGCGTCAAGGCCCATATTGGCCTGATAATAGAGGGCCGCTTGCTCCGCCATCAGCTTGGCGGAATCGTAGATGCGCTTGGGATTCTTCGGATGGTCTTCCGGCACCGGCTTGTAAGTGGGCGCGCCGTATTCGCCCAGCGCCGGGCCATAGATGCCTTTCGAGCTGGTGTAGACCACGCGCTTAACATCGAACGCACGCGCAGCCTCGAGCACATTCACGGTCCCCATGACGTTGACCTGAATGCTCAGTGCGGGGTTCGCGGCCGACACCGCCCCCACGAAGCCTGCAGCATGGACGATGTGCGTGATCCGGTGCCGTTTGATGACGTCGAGCAGACGCGGCATGTCGAGCACGTCGCCGAGCTCGATATCGACCTTGTCGAGGATATCGCGAATGAGCCACTCATCGCGGTGGCGGGCGAAGATGACGGGACGGTGTCCCTCCTGGACGAACCGGCGGCTCGCTTCCGCGCCCATGACGCCCATCCCGCCGGTGATCAGAACTTTCATGCGCGCTCCTCGCTAGGAGGCAGATCTTTCCTGTAGTCCCTGCGACGCAACGTCCAGCAGACCGGTCCCGCGGTCAACGGGCACTGGCCGCGCCGGTGATGGGATGGCCGATGCCCAAGGGGACGGCGTCGATCAGCACGAAGGCGACGCGGGCGCGTTTTGCGCTACGATTGGCCCAGGCGTGATTGGTGCCGCGCTGAACCATGACGTCGCCGGCCGTCATCTTCACCGTCGAATCGTCCATGTCCATCTCGATCTCGCCCTCGAGCACGATAACGTAGTCGATGGTCTCCGTGCGGTGCATGCGCGGCACGTTGCCGGGCGGGAAATCGATGACCGCGAAGCGGGTGCCGTTCGCCGGCGGCGCGGTGCCGATGATGCGCGCGCCTAAATCCTCGATCTCCTCCCCGACGGCGATGTCGGCCGGCGTGCGGTCGGTGGACCAGATCAGCGTCGAGACGGTGCCGGGGCTCGGATATTTCGCGTTGGTGGCCGGCCCTTGCATGATCACCTTCGCGACGTTGCTGCCGTCGTGGCCGGTCACGAAGCGGCGAATGGGCGGGTATGATTCAGTCGCGTCGCCGAGCTGCATGAGTCCTCGCTCTGTGAGGTGCTTAACAAACGCTATGCGGCGAACAGTCTAGGAGTGCACGAGACTGCCGAGATTCTCGGCATTCCCGGGAATACCGTCAAAAGCCGCATGTTCCACGCGCGCAAACGGCTCTTGAAGCTTCTTGCCGAGGGCGGCGTCGGCGCTGCGCTGGCGTGACGTCGGCGCCGCGCTAGGCCTACGACGCATCGAAACCTTCCGCAGCAATGGCGGCAAGCTTGTCCGGGGCGGTGACGCCGACCCCTCCGCGCTCGAGCCGGATCCAGCCTCGCTTGGCCCAGGCCCGCAATTGCTTGTTGGTACTCTCGCGCGACATACCGATCATTTGGCTGATCTCCCGCTGCGTGATGGCCGCCTTGCGCCGCGCGCCCTCTTCACCGGCGGTCAGCTGGAGCAGCGTCTTCGCCAGGCGAGTCGGCAGGTTCAAGAATGTGATGTCCTGCACCTGCTCGCTCGTGTGGCGCAGGCGCGAGCAAAGAATCTCGATAAACTTGAGCATCACGTCCGGGTGGCTGCCCAGAAACGGAACGAAATCGCGGCGCTCGATGACGATAAGTTCGCAGTCGGCCATGGCGATGGCATCCGCGGTGCGGGGGCGGCCGTCGAGCAAGGCGATCTCGCCAAAAATGTCACCCTCGCGGAAGGTGTTGAGCACGATGTCCTTGCCCTCCGCCGAGGCGACGCTGACCTTGACCGCGCCTGCGAGCACGCCCATGAGCCCGGTGCCGGGATCGCCTTTGGTGAAGATGGTGGTCCCGCGTGCCACCCGCCGCGTCCTCATGTACGAGCCGAGATGCTCGATGACCGGCCCTGGAAGGTCGCGAAACAGCGGGTGGCTGCGCAGCAGGGACAACTTATCGCGCGTGCGCTGTGGCGCCTGCTTGGCGCGTGAAATCGACATGGGCTCCCGTCCCCGACTCAACCACGCTGACGCGGTGTGAGTCTGTCCGATTATAGCCCATGGCTATGGATCTGGCGTGACCGTGTATTCCGATCGACGACGGCAGATCCCCCTTGAAAATGCAGGAGATTCTTAAATACACGCGGAAAGTCCATCCGGCCCCCTCCACCAGGGCCGAAAATCGCGGCTGTGTGAACTGCCTCACCATCGAAAACGTGGAGTCGGTGCAACCTCGCATCGAGGGCCAACGATACGGGTGAGGTCGGCCATGCAAATGCAGCAGATCCGCTACTTCCTGGCGCTGTGCGAGGAGCGCAATTTCACGCGGGCAGCCCGCCGCTGCGGGGTGTCGCAGCCCTCGCTGACCAATGCCATGATCGCCCTTGAACGAGAGCTCGGCGGCGCGCTTTTTCAGCGCAGGCCGGAGATCGTGCTCACCGTGCTAGGCCACGCCGTGCACCCCTACCTTCAACGGATCGCCGAAAACGCGGACCATGCGTGCGCCGCGGCGCAGACGCTGGCCAACGTGCGGCCGGCAAATCGCGAGGCGCCGCCGCTCGAGCAAGAAGCAAGGCATTCGCTCGGCCGATCGGGTTGATTGGCGGCG
>VAZQ01000128.1:9571-19186 GCA_005883115.1 Alphaproteobacteria bacterium
GCGCCGCGGGCAGCACGGGTTCAGTCGAGCATTGTATAAAAGCAGCTAGCGTGGGCAAAATTGCCTCCCGCTCGTGACCGCGGGGGGCCTTACGCCGTTTGTGCCCGTCTTCGACTGGCCACGGCGCCAAAGCGATTTTGCCGAGCCCAGACCATCACATGAGCCTGAAGATCGGGATCCTGCCGGGTGACGACATCGGGCTCGAGGTCGTTCCCGAGTGCATCAAGGTGATGAAGATCGCCGCCGCCCGCGAGCGGCTTGAGATCGACTGGCGGCTGCTGCCGATCGGCAAAAAGGGACATGAGGAGCACGGCCATACGCTTCCCGCGGTGACCGAGCAGAACTTGCGCGAGCTCGACGGCTGGGTGATGGGTCCGATCGGGCATGCCGCCTATCCGCGCGGAGATGCAACCTGGGTGATGCCGCCCGTGCGCAAAAAATTCGATCTGTTCGCGGCGGTGCGTCCGGCGCTGTCGCATGCGGCGATTGCATCGATCCACAAGAACGTGGACATCGTCTTCCTGCGCGAGCTCACCGAGGGCATGCTTTATTCCGAGACCGTGGTCGCCGGCTTGCCGGAATTTCGGCCCAACGACGACATTACGGTCGCCATGCGCGTGATCACGCGCAAAGGATCGAGTCGCGTTGCGCGCGAAGCTTTCGAGATCGCCCGCACCCGCGCCCGCAAGAGGGTGACGGCGGCACACAAGGAGCCGGTCTATCGGCTGGCCTGCGGCATGTTCGCAGAGGAATGCCGCAAGGTTGCGCGCGACTATCCGGACGTGACGTTCGAGGAGATGATGATTGATTCGATCGCGATGAAGCTCGTCACCGCGCCGCAGCAGTTCGATGTGGTGGTGACGACGAACCAGTTCGGCGACATCTTGACCGACATCGGCGCGGGGCTGGTGGGCGGGCTCGGCTTGGCACCGGGGCTATGCGTCGGCGAGGACCAAGCGATGGCGCAGGCCACCCACGGCTCGGCGCCTGATATCGCCGGACGCAACATCGCCAATCCGTATGCCATGATCATGTCGGGGCAGATGCTGCTCGCCTGGCTCGGACGTAAGCGCAAGGAGCCTAAGGCGATCGCCGCTGCCGGGCGGATCCAGGCGGGCGTCAACCAAGTGATCGCCACCCGCAGGCACCTGACCCGCGACCTGGGCGGGAAAGCCAGCACCAGCGAAATGGGAGACGCAATCGCCGCGGCTGTGCAAGGATGAGGGCGCGATTGCAATTGTGCAGATAAACCGTGCCGGACCAACCGGCGCTTCATCGGGAGGATGTCTATGCGCATTCATCTCGCCAAGCTCGCGGCGACGCTTGCGGTCGTTGCCGCTTTGCCCACGGCGGCGCTGACGCAGACGCCGGCACAGCCATGGCCGCAACGACCGATCAAGATGATTGTGCCGTTTCCGGCCGGCGGCGGTACCGACTTCATCGCGCGCATCGCCGCCAAGCACCTCTCCGATCGGCTCGGCCAGCAAGTGTTCGTGGAGAACCGTGGCGGGGCTAACGGCGCCATCGGTCTGCAGGCGCTGATGCAGTCCGATCCCGACGGCTACACCATCGCGACCTGCTCCGATACGCCGCTGGTGGTCAATCCCTCGCTTTACGAGAAGCTCGCTTACGCGCCGCTGCGCGACTTCGTTCCGGTCGCCAACATGGTGCGGTTCCCGGGAATGCTCGCCGTTCATCCCTCGGTGCCGGCGCGCTCGGTGGCGGAATTGATCGCCCTCGCCAAGGCGAATCCGGCGATGCTGACCTACGCCTCGGCTGGAGTGGGCAACTTCAGCCACTTGGCGATGGAGCTGTTTTCCCAGGCAACCGGCGTGAAGCTCGTGCACGTGCCGTACAAGGGCACAGGCCCCGCCTCCCTCGCGCTGATCGGCGGCGAAGTGCAGATGGGATTCAACAACGTTCAGCTGCTCCTGCAGCCCGTGCAAGCCGGACAATTGGCTGCGCTGGCGGTCGCCGAGTCGAAGCGGATGCCGGCGCTACCCGACGTACCGGCGGTCGCTGAAACGGTGCCCGGTTTCGAAATGGCGCCGTGGGTCGGCATCTTCGCTCCGGCACGAACGCCGAAGGAGATCGTGGAGCGGCTCGCGCAGGAAACCCTCGCGATCATGCGCGAGCCACAGGTCGTCAAGCAGCTCACGGAACAGCAGGTCACGCCGTTTGCGCTCGGGCCCGATCAGCTCGGCGATCTCATCCGCAAGGACCTCGACAAGTGGGCGGGCGTGATCAAGAGCGCCGGCATCAAGGGGGAGTGAAGCGAATGTACAGCCTTCACCTCAGCCCGGAGCAGCTGCAAATCCGCGACACGGTCCGCGATTTCGTCGCGCGGGAGATCAAGCCGCTGGCGCTGAACCCCAACCGGCTGGAGGCACCGGCACGGCCGCTCTTGGTGGAGGCGCTCGAGCAGGCTTCGCGCATCGGCTTGCGCACGTTCGCGCTCTCGGAGGACGCAGGCGGCGCCGGCGCCGACAACCTGACCTGCTGCATCGTGACCGAAGAGCTCGCCGTCGGCGACCCGGATGTCGCAGCCGTGCTGGCGCAGACTTCGATCCTGGCCCGCGCGTTGTTCGACAGCCTGATGACGCCCGAGCAACGTGCGCGCTTCCTGCCTGCGTTTGTTGCCAAGCACCGGTATCACATTGCTCTCGCCGAACACGAAGACGGTCGCGACTCCATGCTCGGTGTCAATTATCACCGGCCACAGGCAAGCGAGCCGCGGTTTTCGACTGCTGCGGTCCGCTCCGGCGATGAGTGGATCATCCAAGGCCGCAAGGACCGCGTTGTCGGCGCCTCGATTGCGGCGCTGTTCGCGGTTCGGGCAAGTGTCGGCGACGACGGCGCCACCGCCACGCTACTCGTCCCGCGGGATGCGCCGGGCTTGAGCGTGAGCGAAAAGGAGGCCAGTCCGCGCTGGCAGCACGGCGCCTGCGGCTCGGTCACGCTCGACCATTGCCGCGTCCCGGCGCAGAATTTTCTCGCCGCAGATGCTGCGCTGTTCGTCGATGAAGGCCGCCGCATCCCGCAGGAGCAGGCACTCGCTCTCGGCATCGGACGCGCCGCCTACGAGGCCGCACTCGACTACGCGCAACTGCGCGTGCAGGGCGGGCGTCCGATCATCGAGCATCAGGCGATCGGCGCAAAGCTCGCCGAAATGGCGGTCCGGCTCGAAGTCGCGCGTGCCGCCATCTGGCAGGCAGCGTGGGCGTCCGACCATCCGGACGCCTTCGCGGACGCAAGCCTTCCCGATCTGCCGCTCTCCACCATCGCCGCCGTGTTCGCCTCGGAGGCGATCTACCGTGTCGCCAAGGACGCAGCGGAATGCTTCGGCGCCACGGGCGTCATGCGCGACATGCCGCTGCATAAATACGTTCAGGATGCGCGCACCTGCCTCCATTCCGGAATGGAGAGCAGCGAGGCCAAACTGCGCATCGCCGAGGCGCTGGCACGCTATCGCCGGCCCGGGAGCGCCGCCGTGCTAGCGGCTGAGTGACGAAAAGGGCGAGAGCCATGGATTTTACCCTTAGCAACGAACAGCGCGCCTGGCAGATGACGGCGCGCAAATTCGCGGAAGAGGAAATCCGCCCGATCTCGCTCGAGCGCGATGACATCGCTGATCCGCGCGAGACGTTCGACTGGGAGATTATCAAGAAAGGTTCGAAGCTCGGATTTCGCACCATGGCCGTGCCTAAGGAATGGGGCGGGCACGGCACCGATTTCGTCACGCAAGCACTGGTCATGGCGGAACTTGCCAAGGGCGACAGCGCGATCTCAAAAACCTTCAGCCAGTGCTGGAAGTGGAGCCATCTGATCGCGGCTGCCTGCAGCGAAGAGCAGAAGCGCCGCTTCCTCAAGCCTTTCCTGGAGGACGACACGTTCCTGCTCGGCAAGGGCATCAGCGAGCCGAGCGCGGGCTCCGACAATCGGCTGCCGCCCGACGATCCCAAGGCCGGTCTCAAGCTCACGGCGGAACGCCACGGCGACCACTGGATCCTCAACGGCGAGAAATGCTTCATCGCCAATGCCAGCGTCGGCAAGCTGTTTTTTATTGACGCGCGCACTGACCCGAACGCGCCGCTGCGGCAAAGCACCACGATGTTCCTGGTGCCGCGCGACACGCCGGGGATGCGCATCGGCAAAGTCTTCAACAAGAGCGGCTGGCGCTTCTACCAGAACGGCGAAATAATTTTCGACAACGCCCGCGTGCCACACGCCAATGTGGTCGGAGCAGTGAACGGCTCCGATATGAAGACCCATGCGGCCGGTGATCGCACGGGCGGAGACCTGTTCGGTGACCTCGAGCTTGCGGCCAACGCGCTCGGTGTGTGCGACAACGCCTGCGCCATGGCGCTCGCGCTGGCGCAGACCAAGACGCAGGGCGGTCGGCCGCTCTTTGAGCAACAGGTCATCCAGCTCAAGCTGAACAAGATGCATCTCCTCACCGAGGCGCTGCGTTCGTTCGTGATGCGGATTGCCTGGGAGCACGACCACAAGGTGCGCTCGGCGAATGCGGGGCTGTGTATGAATTTTTCCACCGACGTGATCCAAGAGGTCACCGAGCTCAACCTCGACCTGCACGCCGGCGCGGGCGTTCTCGACCCGCGCGCCGAGAAGCTCGTGCGTGACGCCATTATCTGGAGCCATCTCGCCGGTGACAGCGTGCAGCGGATGAAGGCGACGCGACGGTTGGCGAAGTAGCCGAAGCGGCTACATTCGCAACGTCGCAAGCCCATTGCTGAGCACCACGTCGTTGCGCGAGACGACGCGGCACTGGAACGAGACGCGCTCGCCCTGCCTCCACATCTCGGTTCGGATTGTGTCGCCGGGAAAGACCGGCCGCGAGAACCTCGCCTCGATGGTTTGGAGCCGTTCCGGTTGGTCGTCCGCATACGTGCGCAGGATCGCGCGCGCGGCGACGCCGAAGCTCGCCGCGCCATGGAGGATGGGGCGATCGAAGCCCGCCGCCTTGGCGCGCTGCGGGTCCGCGTGCAGCGGGTTCTCGTCCCCATTGAGCCGGTACAGGAGTGCGAGATTGGGTGGTGTCGCCAGATCGCAGATCAGTTCCGGCGCGGTCTGCGGTACCGTATGCGGGACCGGTGTGTCACTCATCCTGTCGTCGAAGCCGCCGTGCTTGCGTGCGAACGTGCTGCTGTCCACGGTCGCAACCGGTTTGCCGTCCTCGCCGAGAAGCTCGCGCGTGTTCTGGATGATGGCAGCGTTACCGAGCCCCTTGTCGATGATCTCCTTCACGCGCGGGCGGCTCACAAGTTTTGCGTGCGCTGCTAAAGGCCGATGCAGCGTCACCTTGAGATCCCCGGCAACGACCAGCCGCTCGTCGATGCCGAAAGCCGGATCAGTCATGCGCCCGGGCCAGCCCAGCACCACCGCCATCGTCGGAAACGCTTGAAGTCCCGCGCGCTCGTACACGAATTTGAGCTCGCCCGTATCGAGCGGGTCCATGCCGATCCCGATGCCGAGCGCGTAGATGATGCACTCGCGCTCCCCATAGCTCACCTGGATGTCGGCCGGCCGATAGGCCATGATCTTTTCGTAGTTGAGGTTGGGTTCTGGCAAATCCGTCTCCCGCCATCGCATTCGCCAAGCTCAGGCGCCTTCGCTGCTGCTTGCGTTGATTCAATCAGTTTTCGGGCTGAAGGAAATAGTGCAGTCTGAAAATTCCTCGAGCAAAACTTCTATACGGAGGCTCGTCAGATGAGCGAAGCTCCGGTTCTCATCGCCAAGGACGCACGCGGCGTCGCGACCGTCACTATCAACCGGCCGAACGTGCGCAACGCCATCGATGACACCGTCATCCGCTTGCTGACCGATGCATTCACGGGGCTCGGCGTGGATGGCGGAACGAGAATCGTCGTGCTGACCGGCAGCGGGTCGGCATTTTGCGCCGGCGCCGATCTCGGTTGGATGCGGCGCATGGCGGCTGCAAGCGAAGCAGAAAATGTCGCCAGCGCAAAGACCATCAGCGCGATGCTGCGCAGTCTCAACGAGCTTCCAAAGCCGACGATCGCCAGGGTCAACGGAGCGGCCTATGCCGCGGGCACCGGGCTTGTCGCGGCCTGCGATATCGCAGTTGCTGTCGAACAGGCGGTGTTTTCGATTTCCGAGGTTCGCATCGGCCTCACCCCATCGACGATCAGCCCCTATGTTGTCGCGGCGATCGGCGCGAGAGCCGCGCGCCGCTACTTCTTGACCGGGGAGCCTTTCTCGGCGG
Source organism: Alphaproteobacteria bacterium (assembly GCA_005883115.1). Classification (GTDB taxonomy): domain Bacteria; phylum Pseudomonadota; class Alphaproteobacteria; order Rhizobiales; family Xanthobacteraceae; genus VAZQ01. Next base: position 15,816 of record VAZQ01000128.1, read on the forward strand.
CCGACGCATCTCGGTTGGGATTGGTTCACCAGGTCGTTGCCGAGAGCGCTCTCGACGGTGCTGTCGAGAGCCTGATTGCTACTTTGCTTGCAGGAGGCCCGCAATCGCAATCGCGTGCGAAACGGCTCATTGCCGACGTCGCTGGCCGCCCCGTCGATGACGCGCTCGAGATGTTGACCGCGCGGAGCATCGCTGACGCGCGTGCATCGCCCGAAGGGCGGGAGGGAATTCAGGCGTTTCTTGACAAGCGAAAGCCCGCCTGGCGCTGAGGTGTCACGGCGGCGGTACCCCGAGCGCCTCGGCGCAGGCGAGAAGCCGCGACCAGGTGCCATGCGGCAGGGGGATTCCTTCCCGCATGCGCTCACGCAAGATGCTGTCGCCGCGTTCCCCTGGAAGATAAATGCGCTCGACGCCGTCAGCCGGCGCAAGCGCGGCGATAAGGCGTGCCAGGCGATCCGCTTCGCTCAGTATGCGCTGTCGATCGCCGAACGCCGCCAGATCGATGGCAATGGCAATGCCATTGAGATATGGCGCATCGAGCTTGCCTCCGGAGGCAAGCGCAGGCGCGATGATCGGATTCTCGACCATGAGGCTGCAGAGACACTCGATCATAAACGAGAGACCGGAGCCTTTCGGGCCGCCCAGCGGCAACAGCGTCGCGAGCTTTTTCGGATCGGTCGTGTCGCGTCCGTCTGCGTCGAGTCCCCAGCCGAGCGGGATCTTCTGCCCCGCATCCCGCGCGCTCATCACCTTGCCCATGGCAACCGTGGAGGTGGACATGTCCAGCAGCAGCGGCGGCCGGTTCGCCGCCGGAAACGCGATCGCCAGCGGATTGGTCGAGACGCCTGAAACCTTGGCGCCGTGATAAGCCATCATCGGTCCCGACGCCGACATGACGACGCCGGCCATGCCAACGTTCGCGGCCTGCAGCGCGAAATAGCCGACGGCACCCGCATGGGTGATGTTGCACGCCGCGCACCAACCGACATGCGCTTCGCGCGCACGCGCGATCGCTTCCGCCATCGCCGCGGCCATCGCCACTGCTCCCGGCGCGCGATCCGCCTCCAACACCGCGATCGCGCCGGCGCGCTTTTCCATGCGCATGTTGGGCGCAGGATTGATGTCCTTTCGGTTGACGCGCTCGATATAGCCCGGGATTCGTAATACGCCGTGCGAGTCCACGCCGCGCAGATTCGCCCAGACCAGCGACTTCGCCCATTCCTCCGCCATCGCCGGCACAACGCCTGCCGTGGCAAAGAGTGCGCTCGCGAAGCGATGGAGATCGGCGCTGGAAATCACGTGCAATTCGGTTTTCGGCTTCATCTGGGAGCCTGCAGCAAATCTCAACGATTGGGTATTGCAGACGATCTCTACACGAGCAGACTGCCCCAGCAACAATCACCGTCCCCCATTTCCGTATCTGCACACATCTGGAGCGGGGGGTCGCTCCTCTGGCGTTGAGCCATCCCGGATTTCGCTCACGCTGCAATCCGGGCTACAAATAGCCGTCCCAGCGCGGGAGCATCGCCATGAATGTTCAGGATCAATCGCGGTTTGAAGCAAGGGCCGGCTTTCCTGGTCTCGTTCCCGGCTATATGTCGGGCTTCGGCAACTCCTTCGAAACCGAGGCGCTCGCCGGCGCGCTCCCGATCGGTCGCAATTCGCCGCAAAAGGTCAAGTTCGGGCTTTACGCGGAGCAGCTGTCGGGCTCCCCGTTCACCGCGCCGCATGAAACCAACCAGCGCTCGTGGCTCTACCGCATTCGGCCCACCGTCAAGCATTCGGCGCGCTATCGCAAGGTCGAGCAAGGCCTCCTCCGCAGTGCGCCTGCGGCGCGCGAGGAGAGCGATCTGCCGATCGGGCAGCTGCGCTGGGGGCCGATCCCGATCCCGGACGAGAAGCTGAGCTTCGTGAGCGGACTTCGCACCATGACCACGGCGGGCGACGCCGAGACGCGCGCCGGCATGGCGGCGCACGTAGCACTCGTGACCACGTCCATGCGCAACGAGTATTTCTTCAATGCGGATGGCGAGCTCCTCATCGTCGCGCAGCACAACAAGCTTCGCTTCCGCACCGAATTCGGCGTGATCGACATCGAGCCTGGCGAGATCTGCGTGATCCAGCGCGGCATGATGTTTCGAGTCGAACTCATCGATGGTCCGGCGCGCGCCTATGTGTGCGAAAACTACGGCGGCGCCTTCACGCTTCCCTATCGCGGGCCGATCGGGGCAAATTGCCTCGCCAATCCGCGCGACTTTCTTACTCCAGTCGCAGCGTACGAGGATAAGGAGGAGCCCTCGACGCTTTTCGTGAAATGGGGCGGCGAGCTCTACGCGACCGAGATCGGCCAGTCGCCGCTCGATGTCGTCGCCTGGCACGGCAATTACGCGCCGTACAAATACGACTTGCGGCGCTTCTCCCCGGTGGGCGCCCTGCTGTTCGATCATCCCGATCCATCGATCTTCACCGTCATGACCGCGCCGTCGGAGACTCCAGGCACCGCCAATGTCGACTTCGTCATCTTCCCCGAGCGGTGGCAGGTGGCCGAGAATACCTTCCGGCCGCCCTGGTATCACCGCAACCTGATGTCGGAGTTCATGGGCCTGATCTACGGCGTCTATGACGCGAAGCCGCAGGGCTTCGTGCCGGGCGGCATCTCGCTGCACAATTGCATGCTGCCACACGGCCCGGACGAAACGGCTTTCGAACATGCGAGCAACAGCGAGCTCAAGCCGGTAAAGCTGAGCGATACCATGGCCTTTATGTTCGAAACGCGCTTTCCACAGCGCCTGACCAAATATGCGTCGACCCTCAAAGAGCGGCAAGACGACTATATCGATTGCTGGAAGGGCTTGCGCAGACACTTCGATCCGACGCGCGAGCGGCCGTGAACCAAGCCGCCGAGGCTGCGCAGCCACGAACGTCATGATTGACGCGACGCATTCAGCCGCGCGGCGCAGTTGGATCGCATCGGCCAATGGGCATGCGGATTTCCCGATTCAGAATCTGCCGCTGGGCGTATTCGCTCCGCCGAGAGGAAGCGCGCGTGGTGGCACCGCGATCGGGGACGAGATCTTCGATCTCGCCGCGGCGCTCGAACTCGGCCTGTTCGAGGGGCTCGCTGCGCGCGCCGCCGAAGCCGCTTCCGGCGCGAGCCTCAACGCGCTATTCGCGCTCGGCCGCGAGGCGCGCGTCGCGCTCCGCCGTCGCCTCGGCGAGATTCTCGATTCTGATGGCCGCGAGCGCGAACGGGCCGAGCCGATGCGCGCGAGGTTAATCCATCGGGCCGCGGATTGCCGTCTCGAAATCCCAGCCGCAATCGGCGACTACACCGACTTTTTCGCCGGCATCCACCACGCGACCAACGCGGG
>VAZQ01000128.1:19196-19746 GCA_005883115.1 Alphaproteobacteria bacterium
GCTGCCGAATTACAAATACGTGCCGATCGGCTATCACGGCCGCGCCTCTTCCATCACGGTCTCCGGCGCGACGCTGCGCCGCCCGAACGGCCAGCGCAAAGGCGCAAGCGATGCCATTCCGAGCTTCGGGCCGTCGCGGAGCCTCGACTACGAGCTCGAGCTTGGGGTTTGGATCGGTCCAGGCAACGCGCTTGGCGAACCCATTCCCATCGTGGATGCGGTGAATCACATCGCCGGATTCTGCCTGCTCAACGATTGGTCGGCGCGGGACATCCAGGGATGGGAATACCAGCCGCTCGGACCCTTTCTCGGCAAAAGCTTTTGCACCACGATCTCGCCTTGGGTCGTTACGCCCGAAGCACTGGCGCCGTTCCGGACGGCCCAAGCGGCGCGGCCGGCAGGCGACCCCGCACCGCTGCCTTACCTGCTCGAAACCACGGATCAGGCAACCGGCGCCCTCGACATCGAGCTCGAGGTATTGTTGCTCACGCCTGGACTCGACGCAAAGAGGCTTCCGCCGCAGCGCTTGTCGCTCGGCAACGCGCGGCAT
>VAZQ01000619.1 GCA_005883115.1 Alphaproteobacteria bacterium
GAACAGCGCCAGCGCCTTTTCCGAAACCTCGCGCCACTGTCGCTCGGTCAGGAGCTTGCCCGCGACGATCTCCTCGGCGCTCAGCGGCGCGTCGTGGGCGCCCTGCTCCGCCTTGGTCGTTGGGGTGATGATGGTGTGCGGAAGTTTCTGGTTGTCGCGCAGCCCGTCCGCGAAACGATGGCCGTACATCTCCCGCGCGCCGTTTTTGTACATCTGCAGGATCGAGGTCGAGGTGGTGCCGGCGAGATAGTCACGCACCACCATTTCGACCGGCATCATCGTCAAGCGCTTGCTCACCAGCACGTTGGGATCGGGATATTCCATGACGTGGTTGGGGCAGATTGCTTGGGTCGCCTCGAACCAGAATCGCGCGGTCTGCGTCAGCACTTGGCCCTTGAGGGGAATCACGGCGAGGTTGCGATCGAAGGCGCTCACCCGATCCGTGGCAATGAGGATGCGCGCACCGTTGCGCAGGTCATAGTTCTCGCGGACCTTGCCGCGGTAATAGCCCGGCAGCTCGGGAATGACGGCCTCGGATAAGATGTGATGCGCGTAGGGCGCGAGCGCGGCGGGACTGATCATGCGTGCGGGTCGGCTGAATGCGAGTCAATGCGATCGGAAATCTAATGTTCCCCGGCACATAGCTCAATGCTCCGTTGGGATTATCCTCAGAACTCGCACTGTGCTCCTACTCCCGCTCGTCGGCCGGTTCCCGCGAAGCAAGGACGCCGTCCTCGGCCTGGGTTTGCGTTTCCGCGGTCACGGGCGGCGCCAGGCGCACCCCTTCCCGCAGCTTGCGCCGGCGGCAACAACCCATTTCAATCCCTGCGCCAATCTCTCCTTCGGAGGAGACCTATGAAGCCAAGCCTTTGCCCGGGCGCCTCCCGCGTCAATCGCATCACGATCGGCCCTGACCGCACCATCGGCTTCATGGGCGAGGAGGCACGCACCTATGCCACGCCGGCGATGATCCGCGACATCGAATATACGTGCCGCGACCTGATCCTGGAGCACGCGGATGCGGGCGAGGATTCGGTTGGAATGGAAGTGGCGGTAAAACATCTCGCGCCGACCTTGATGGGGATGACGGTCGAGATCACGGTGCGTGTCGTTGCGGTCGACCGGCGGAAGGTGTCGTTCGAGGTCGCGGTCAAGGACGAGCTCGACGACGTCGGCGCCGGCACGCATGTGCGGTTCGTGGTCGAGACAGCCAAAACCTTCGAGCGGCTCAAGGCGAAGGCGGCGCGGCTCGCCGCGCATCGGGGTAGCGCATGACGAGCGCGGTGCGCGGCGAGATGTTCATGTTCGATCGCGCGGCCGAGACGATGCCGCGCGAGGCGCTCGAGGCGTTGCAGTTGCATCGGCTCAAAGAGACGATCGGTCGCGCCTACGCGAAGGTCGCGCCGTTTCGTCGCAAGCTAGATGCCGCAGGCGTCAAGCCGGACAGTCTCAAGACCCTCGCCGACATCGTCCGCTTTCCCTTCACGGTCAAATCGGAGCTGCGCGACAATTTTCCCTTCGGCCTGTTCGCAGTGCCGCGCGAACACATGCTGCGGCTGCACGCCTCCTCGGGAACGACCGGCAAACCGACCGTCGTCGGCTATACCCGAGGCGATCTCGAGCTGTGGGCGGATCTGATGGCGCGATGCATTGCCTGCATGGGCGGTAAGCCCGGCGATGTGTTCCATAACGCCTACGGATACGGACTGTTCACCGGCGGGCTCGGGTTTCACTACGGCGCCGAGCGGCTGGGACTTACGACGATACCGGTCTCGGGCGGTGGCACCGAGCGGCAGGTGATGCTGATGCAGGATTTGGGCGCGCATATTTTGGGTGCGACGCCGTCCTACGCCCTCAACATCGCCGAGGTCGCAAGCGCCATGGGGCGGCGCGAGCTCGAGGACAAATTCGCCATCAAGGCCATGGATGTCTATGGGCTATCCGAGATCATCGGGCCGGGCGTCGCCAGCGAATGTCATCAGGCGCAACACGGGCTGCACATCTGGGAGGACCATTTCCTCTGCGAGGTGATCGATCCGGAGACGGCCGAGCCGGTCCCGTCGGGGGAAGCCGGGGAGCTGGTCCTCACGACGCTCACCAAAGAAGCGCTACCGATGCTGCGCTACCGCACGCGCGACATCACTCGGCTGATCGAGGAGCCGTGTGCGTGCGGGCGCACCCATCGCCGCATGTTGCGCGTGACCGGACGCAGCGACGACATGCTGATCATCCGCGGCGTCAACGTCTATCCTTCGCAGGTTGAGGCGGTTCTGGTCGGTTTTCCGGGGCTCGCGCCGCACTATCAGCTCGTACTCACCCGTCAGGGGCCCATGGACGCACTGGCGATCGAGGTCGAGCTCGCGCCCGCTCGACCGCGCGACGAGCCGTTCGCCGCGAAGATGGCGGCCGACCTGCGCCACCACGTCAAGGCAATGGTCGGCGTCACATGCGACGTCGTGCTCAAGGCCCCGGGCGAGATCCCGCGCTCGCAGGGCAAGGCCGTGCGCGTCAAGGATTTGCGGCAGACAACCAAGCCATGACCCGGATTCCCCTTCTAACGACCGAGGGCGACGCCTACGCGTGTGGTCTCGCCCATGGCCGGCGGTTTGCTCGAGAGATCGCCGACAACCTCGCAACCTATCTTCGCCGCTTCGCCGCCTCAGGCCTCGATCGCGACGCGGCTTTCACCGAGGCCGCGCGGTGGCGCAAGGCGATCGCCGCGCACAATGGTATCTACGCCGAGGAGATGCGAGGGATTGCCGACGGATCCGGCGAAAGCGAGGACAGCATTGCGCTTCTGAATGCACGCTACGAGCTCGCCTTCACGCTGTTCGGCCAAGAGGCGAGGACGCAGCTCGCCGCGGAGCTCGCCGAAGTGGTACCCGACGGGTGCACCACGTTCGGTCTGCTGCCGGAGGTGACGGCCAATCGCCACACCTGGCTCGGCCAAAATTGGGACTGGCTCGAAGGAGTGCATGGACGCACCTTCGTGCTACGCGCACGGCGCAACGTGCAACCGAGCTTCGTGTGCCTCACCGAGACCGGCATCGCCGGCGGAAAAATGGGCGTCAACGAATGCGGGATCGCCCTGGTCGAGAACGGTCTCGCCTCGAGTCACGATGGCCGCAACCCGTACCAAAAGCCGTTTCATGTGCGCTGCCGCGAGGTGCTCGATGCGGAGCGCTTCGATGACGCGGCGCGGCCGCTGACCGACACGGCGCGCACCTGCTCGGCCAACGTCGTCATTGGCGCGGCCGGCGGAAAAATCGTCGACATCGAGGCGAGCCCCGACCATGTGAGCCGGCTCTATCCGGAAGACGGCATCATCACCCATTCCAACCATTTCCTGACCGCTGGACATGGAGAATCGCTGTTGGAAAAAATTTCCCCCAATACGCTTTACCGCGCCGATCGCATGCGCGCGCTGCTGGCGCCGCATCGCGGCGCGCTGTCGTTTGCGCATATGCGGGCTGCCGGCAGCGATCACTTCGGCGCCCCTTACGCGATCTGCCGCCACGCCGACCCGCACCAGCCGGCGGAGAAACGCACGATGACGGTCGGCGCGGTGCTCATCGACCTTGAGGCGCGCACGATGCACGTCGCCAACGGCCCGCCCTGCGCGAACGAGTATGTGGCGTTCGCGGTCGACGGCGAGGATTGAGCGAGCGAACCCGTGTTCGAGCCCTCATCCTGAGGAGCGAGCGCAGCGAGCGTCTCGAAGGATGAGGGCGGGCATCACGACAGCGCGGCCTTTGGAAAGAGGAGCGTGCGGCCGTCCTTCGAGACGGGCGCTCACGCGCCCTCCTCAGGACGAGGGCTCACTACTGCTCAGCGTGCTAGCGTTGCAGCAGTCCGCATTACGGCCGCGGGCGCTGGCGCTGGATCTGCAATTGCGCCAGGAACGGGACGAGCGGATGCGCGCCCATCTTCACCATGGAGGCGAGATCGAGCTTGATCAGCGCCTCGCGCTGATCGGGCGGAAGCTCATACTTGTCGGCAAAGGCGCGCGCGTCGGCAAGATATTGCGCGCGCAGCTCGGCGTCGTGCGCAAGCGAGTGCAGCGCCGAGGTGAGCTCGACCAGCTCCGGCTTGATCGCAGGATAATGCGCAGCAGGCTGCGCCGCCGCCTCGCTGCCGGTCCAGCCCAGCGAGGCGTAGTTGTGATGCCAGCTCGGATCCATGGACACGATATCGGGCTTGCG
>VAZQ01000564.1 GCA_005883115.1 Alphaproteobacteria bacterium
GGAAATATAATAGTGTTTCGAAATTAACTTGACAACCGATCGGATGCAGATAATTTTGTTTCGAAACTAGTTGGAGGGCTTGATCATGGCCCGCAACGCGGCCCTGCCGATCGTTACGGCGGAACCCGGCCTCACCCATTATCTTGAGGAAATCCGGCGGTTCCCGATGTTGGAGCGCCAGGAAGAATACATACTAGCCAAGCGCTGGCGCGAGCATGGCGATCGCAACGCGGCGCACAAGCTGGTCACCAGCCATCTGCGGCTCGTGACCAAGATCGCCAGGGACTATC
>VAZQ01000565.1 GCA_005883115.1 Alphaproteobacteria bacterium
GGCACAGACGGCAACCGTCGTTGGATCGATCACGTGGCAGTCGGTCCCTCTGGCGCCCTGGCGTGGTCGGCGGGGAGAGACGCATTCGTGCGCACCGGCACTGGCGCCGAGCGCACGCTCGCGCTGCCGTCGACGGTCGGCGGTTTGGCCTTCGCGCCGAAGGGACTGCGCCTTGCGATTGCCCACTACAATGGCGTCACGCTGTGGTTCGCCAATGCGCAGAGCGAACCGGAACGACTGGCGTGGAAGGGCTCGCATCTCGCCGCCCTGGTGAGCCCCGACGGGCGCTTCGTGATCACCTCCATGCAGGAGCCGGCATTGCACGGCTGGCGGCTCGCCGATCGCAAGGACATGCGCATGTCCGGTTACAGCGCGCGCGTGCGCTCGCTCGACTTTTCCGTCGGCGGGAAGTGGCTCGCGACCTCGGGATCGCGCGAGCTCATCTTGTGGCCGTTCCACGGCAAGGACGGTCCCATGGGCAAGACGCCGCGCATGCTCGCGCCGGGGGAGGTCCAAGCCGAGGTCATCGCCAGCCATCCCAAGCAGGAGGCGGTCGCGGTCGGCTATGCCGATGGTCTCGTGCTGTTGGTTCGTATCGAGGACGGCGCCGAGATTCTTGCGCGCAAGGGAACGGGCGCACCGATCACCGCGCTTGCTTGGAGCGCAGCCGGCACGGCGCTCGCCTTTGGCGCGGAGGACGGCGAGGCCGGCGTGATCGATCTCGGGTGACCAGCTGGTTCGCGACTCTCATGATCGTCATCCGGGGCCCGAGCGTAGCGAGGGAGCCCGGAATCCATAACCACTGTTCGTGATCATGGATTCCGGGCTCGCGCCTTCGGCGCGCCCCGGAATGACAGCATTATTTCTTCTGCGGCGCGCTGCCGGCGCGCGGTGCCGCACGCGAGGGGGAGCTGAGCGCGCTGTCGGGCAGCCGGTTCCAGACTTGGCTGCGGCCGAACAGCGAAATTCCGAGATAGCCGCGCACCTCGAGCTTCTGACCATCGGGAGTGAGGCGCATGAGCGCGCGATAGACCTTGCCGTCGCGCGGGTCCATGATCGTCCCGTTCTCGTAAGAATTGCCGTTGCGTTGCATCCCCCTGATCAGCGTCAGGCCCTGCACCGGACGGCCTTTGTCCGCGCCTTGGCACTGGTCGCAGACCCAGTTTG
>VAZQ01000566.1:0-1322 GCA_005883115.1 Alphaproteobacteria bacterium
CGTGGAGATCACGAGCGAGATCGGGGCCAAGTCCTTCACCGGATCGTATGGTAGCTTTTCGTACAGACTCGCATTGATGGTAATGGCGGAACTGGCCATCACGAGGGTGTAACCGTCGGGCGCGGCCTTTGCGGCACGCTCGACCGCAACATTTCCGCCGGCGCCGGTCGCATTCTCGACCAGAACGGGTTTGCCCCAGGCCTCGGCAAACTTATCCGCAAGCAGCCGCGCTGCGATGTCAGGGGGACCGCCTGGCGGAAAACCGACGAGGATTCGAATGGCCCTGTCGGGGTAGGTGGACTGTGCGCATCCGTCATGCGATCCGAGCAACGCCGTCAATGCGGCAAAGAAAACGCATACGAGCTTCATTTCCGCTTTTTCGCTCCGTCCATCCAGGGACAGTAGAAATCGAGCCGGCCGCCAGCGCAACGAACCGAGGCACACCATGTAGCAGAATGTCGACGGAAGTATTTTTCCTTTAGCCGCGTCGTCGGAATTGAATCGTGCTAATCATGCTTGAAGGGGCACGCGAATATTTTTTCTAAGACCGTCGTGAGGCCGATACGCTCCTGACACTCTTGGCATGTCCGCTTCGCTCCAAGTGCTTCCTCCGCAGACGACTTTTTGGAGCAACGCAATGTCTGAATCGGGTCCAATCGCGACCCAAATCGTCTGAGGTGATAGGCGAGCCATGTCCGCAATGACCTGAGAGCTGATATTGCCTCAGACGTCTATGTCTAAAGCCGTTGATCACTGTGCGGTGTTAACCCAGCCCATGTTAACGGGTTAACAATTGGCCGCGAGTGTTAACTTCGTTGGTGCGCTAACCTAATTTTTTGATGTAGGCGGCTGGCGGCCCCTTGCGCGGTATTCGAGTCTGGGTTCAGAAGTATGAAGCTGGCGCCTTGGACGAAGACGCCCAGGCTGCCGATCTACTCCAGGAATACGAAGCCAAGATTGCGGCGTTGGAGCGCATGGTTGGCCGCCAAGCGCTCGAAATCGAGTTCCTAAAGGGGGCTCTGAGAAACGCACCGCGGCCGAGAAACGTGAATACATCCGTCATTGCCGGCCCCGCGGCGTCTCCATCGCAGAAGGATGCCGGCTAATGGGGATTGGTCGCTCTGCTTTTTACGACACGCCCAACGCCCGCGCGCGCGACCTGAGCATCGTTGCGGAGATGAAAACGATTTGCGACGAGTTCGAAGCCTATGGCTATCGGCGTGTTGACGCCGAACTACGCCATCGTGGCATTGTCGTGAACGCCAAGAAGATCCGCCGGCTCATGCACGAGCATGCGTTGAATCCAAAGCAGCGGAGGCGTT
>VAZQ01000566.1:1497-3879 GCA_005883115.1 Alphaproteobacteria bacterium
GCCATCAGCCGCTCGATCGATGCACGGCTCGCTGTTGCTGCACTCAAGGCCGCCATCAGCGCCCGCAATCCGCCAAGGGGTTGTGTGCATCATTCCGACCGTGGGTCGCAGTATGCCTCCGAAGACTATCGCGCCGTCTTGCAAAAGCACGGTCTCACCGGCTCCATGGGCCGGCGCGGCAATCCCTACGACAACGCCAAGGCCGAGAGCTTCATGAAGACACTCAAGGTCGAAGCCGTGTATCTGATGGCATACGAAACCTTCGAGGACGTTACAGCCGACCTTCCCCGCTTCATCGACGAGGTTTACAACACTCGCAGACTCCACTCCGCGCTAGGCTATCTGAGCCCCGCGCAATACGAGGATCGCCACGCCCAGCAACCTGTCAAAACCGCCGCCTGAAACTGTCCACTATCAAGGGCGCACTCCGGACGGCCGAGTGTGACCCACAGCAGACCTCGCTATTGCGAATGGCCGGCTGCGATTTTCGCCCTCAACCCCACTCCAAAACCGATACGGTCACGACGGGGATGTGATAACTTTCAAGCCATTTCGCGTGTCCTGAGCTTGAGGGAAGAGCTACGTGAGACGGCGGAACTTCATCGCACTCCTCGGAGGCACGGCGGCTTGGCCGCTCGCGGCGCCCGCGCAGCAGCCGGCAATGCCGGTGGTCGGGTTCCTCCGGAGCACGACAGTCGGGGTGATGAAATTCAGATGCTAGATTCTAGCATTTTCCGCGACCAGATGACGATTCGGCGGCTCCGCCTCTCAGCTGGCCTGATCATGCTCTGCTATCTCACACTGCATCTTAGCATGCACGCGCTGGGTAATGTCTCATTGGAGGCAATGCAATGGGGCACTCGAATTCATGATTTCGTCTGGCACAGCACGCTGGGAACCATTGCTCTCTACGGCGCATTCGCGATCCATTTTACTCTTGCGTTGTACGCCCTTTATGCCCGCAGGAGCTTCCGTATGGGCGCCGGCGAATTAGTACGGCTTCTTCTCGGGTTCTCGATTCTACCCCTCTTATTGCATCACTTTGCGGCCGGGCGGTACGTATATTCAACCTTCGACGTAGCGCGCCGCTACGATGTAGTGCTCACCGTCTATTTTTCCTTTGTTCCGTTCTGGGGCTGGCGGCAAATCACCGTGCTCCTGGTCGCTTGGACACATGGGTGCCTTGGCGTGCATTACTGGCTACGTGCGCGATCCGATTATCATAAGTTTGCCCCTGTATTGCTTACCTCCGCCACACTCCTGCCAGTGCTCGCTCTGCTCGGGATTTGGCAGGGCACACACCAAGTGCTCGCACAGTGGCAACTGCACCCGGAATGGCTTCAGATGACTGTGCTCGAAGGTCATGTGCGCGATCCAAGTGTGAACGGGCCGAGCTGGAATCTCGAAGTCCAGCTTTATTGGATTTATGTTGTGCTCCTAGCGCTTGTTTTCGTCGCACGGGCGGCGCGCTGGTTAGTTGAACGCCGCCGTGGCCTGATCAACATCGCTTATCCTGGCGGCCGTGTCGTTCGCGTGCCAGCTGGTTATGCCGTGCTCGATGCCAGCCGCCACGCCGGCATTTCGCACGCTGCGATCTGCGGCGGACGAGGTCGCTGCACGACCTGCCGCATCCGCGTGCTGCGCGGGGTCGACACGTTGCCGCCGCCTAGCGCCTCCGAGCAGGCAGTGTTGGGGCGATTGCTCGCCGGTCCGAGTGTACGTCTGGGGTGTCAACTGCGTCCCCGCAGCGATATCGCGGTGCTTCCGCTGCTGCCGCCAGACATCGGCGCGAGTGAGTCGCGTCGACGTGATTATTCGGAGACTTCAGACATTGAACGTTTCGTCGCGATTATGTTTGTGGACATCCGCAGGTCAACGGCTTTAGTCGAGAAGCGCCTCCCTTATGACGTCGTATTCCTACTGAATCATTTCTTCGATGCCGTGGCAGGCGCGGTAGTCGACACAGGCGGCATGCCCAACCAATTCGTCGGCGACGGCATGATGGCGATCTTTGGCATACATGCTGGCGCGCATGAGGCTTGCTCGCAAGCATTGGTTGCGGCGCAACTTATTCATAGCCGTCTCGCCGACATGAATCGAACATTGGCTGACGAACTGCCGGAGCCAATTGCAATCGGCGTCGGCCTCCACGCCGGCAACGTGATCCTGGGCGAGCTTGGCTACCGGGATCGCTTTCTCCTGACAGCAATCGGCGATCCGGTACATGTGGCTGCTCGTCTCCAGGACCTGACCAAAGATTATGGTTGTCAACTCGTTGTGTCCGACATCGTCGCTACCGCTGCCGGCGTCGAAATGAGTAGATTTCCTGTGCGCGAAGTAAACGTGCGGGGACGCGTGGAACCGCTGGCCGTGCGAATCGTC
>VAZQ01000129.1 GCA_005883115.1 Alphaproteobacteria bacterium
TCCTTTGACCATTTCTGTTCCGCCGAACAGCAGGCATGGTCGCTGACAATCCAGTCAATCTTGCGGTTCACCACGGCCTGCCATAGTGCCTCCACGTCCTCCCGCGGACGGATCGGCGGATTGACCTTTGCCTGAACGGCGCATTCACAATCCGCATCCAGCAGTAGGTGGCCCACGGTCACTTCCCGCCGAAAGGCGATGTGCGGAAATACCTGTTGCATGGTCCACGCCGCATCGATTGCCTTGCGCGAACTCAGATGCAGGAGATTGATGTTCAGGCAATTGGTTTCGTTGGCCAAATAGGATGCTATCCAGATGGCGAGCCCCTCGGAGTGCGGAGGACGGGCCGCACTGTAGGCGTGCAGTCCCGTCAACTTGCCCTCGCGCTCGACGATTTTCGTATAGGCGTTGAGAATTTCCGCAAGCTCGCAATGAAGACTGACACTGATATATGCTGCAAGTTCGGGACACTTTGTCATCAAGCGCTGAGCAGAGCGCATGATGAATTCGAAATGCGCGATGTCATAGGGCTCCTCGGGCCCAATCATCAGAAATTCGTTCTGATGGGTTGACCGGCCGTGCAGGCCATATCCACCGTAAAACATGAATATCTTGAACGACGGGATACCGTGACCGAGAGCGAGATCTTCCATTTCCTCGATATGCCGGGCCTCAATCGGCGCCACGTGGTAACCATAGTCGACCCAGAATCGGCCCTGGGATTGCTTGAATACTTCCGGCATGAAATCGCGATATGGACCGCCCCGGTTCAGATAATAGTGTCCCGTGCGTATGTAGTTCAGGCTCGAAGTTACGCCGCCAATCGCTGCGGCCTTGCTCTCCGAAACTGCATCCTGGGCGAGCGGCGCATAAATGCCGATGTGCATATGAGCGTCGACGCAGCCGGGAAACGCCAGTAAATTCTTGGCGTCGAAAACTTCCTTGGCTTGTTCAGCTTGGATATCGGGCGCAAGGCACGCGACCTTTCCATCCGTCACCGCGATATCGAGACGATCCACCGACAGCTTGTTGGGGCGCACCACTCGGGCGTTCTTGATCGCAAGGTCGAACGGCTTTTCCATTCGCGGTCTTCTAGCCTTAGTTTGGCATCGCTCCTGACCATTTCACGACCGGTGCCCAGCGCTTGATATCTTCGCGCACGAACGCGGCAAACTCGGCCGACGTGCTGCCGATCGGCGAGGCCCCTTCATTTTCCAGTCGGTGCCGCAACGTCGGATCCTTGAGGGCTGCTACGATCACCGCGTTCAATTTGTCGGTGATCGCAGCAGGAAGTTTGGCCGGTGCGAAAACGCCAAACCAAGCCTTGGATTCGAAGCCAGGTACGATTTCTCCGATCGCCGCCAGATCGGGAAACGAGGGCTGCCTTTGCGCACTGGTAACACCATAAGCGCGCAGCGTTCCGGCGCGAATATGTTCAGTGCCCGTCACCAAGCTGATGAACATCAGATCGACCTGTCCGCCCAGCAAACTTGTTAACGCCGGGGCCGTCCCCTTGTAAGGAACGTTGAGTAGGCGAATGCCAGTCATCATCTTGAATTGCTCACCTGCGAGATGCAGTGAGGATCCGAGCCCGCCAATTGCAATCGTCAGCGTGTCAGGCCGACTCTTGGCAAAGGCGATGAGTTCTTTAAGGTCTTTCGCTGGCAATGTGGGATGGCCGACCAGCAGACTTGGCACGGTCGCAACCATTGTGATCGGCGTGAAATCGGCCGCTGGATCGAATGGCAGCTTGGGATAGAGCGTCGCATTGATGGTGTGGCTGGTGAAACTCACAAGTAGCGTATGGCCGTCAGGCGTGGATTTGGCGACCGCATCGGCGGCCAGATTGCCGCCGGCACCTGGTCGATGGTCGACAATGACAGCCTGTCCCAGAGCGCGCGACATCGGCTCTGCAAGCGCGCGAGCAACCGTATCGGTCGTGCCGCCTGGCGACGCGCCAACCAGCAGCTTGATTGGCCGTGACGGATAGCCTTCTGCCTTAGGACGATGCGTCGCCACCAAGACCGATAAAAAGATGGTGCCGAGAACCACCAAGCTTCGTATGGACAGAAGGAGCATCCAAACTTTCCGGATTTTTAGAGTCCTCCCGACCAGCAATTTAGCGACAAGGATAGAGCGCAGCTTCATCGACGCGTGCCTCTCTTGCCGGTCACGGGCAGCGCCGAAGATTCGTATCGTTTCCCGAGCGCGAGCATTTCCGGCGTCCCGATCAATTCATTGAGGCTGGTGAAGTCGAGCATACGGGAACGGAACGGCTCGGAGGTTCCATGCGCGGCGAGCGAGGCATAATATTCGTCCGCTGTGCGCGCCAGTGCCCGCACAATCCCACCGGGAAAGATCACGAGCGCGAAACCCATGCCTTCGAGTTCGCCAGCCGCTATGGGCGGCGTCTTGCCCCCCTCGACCATGTTGGCCATGAGCGGCACACCGCCGAGTCGCGGCGGGATGCGTGCAAGCTCCGCGCGCGTCTGTGGCGCCTCGACGAATAGCACGTCGGCGCCCGCCTCGCGGTAGAGTTCAGCGCGTTCGATCGCACGCTCAAATCCTTCGACAGCGATCGCATCGGTGCGCGCGATCACCAACGTCTCGCACGAGCGGCGCGCATCGACCGCAGCCTTGATCTTGCCAGCCATCTCGGCTGCCGGGACAAGGAGCTTGCCGTCGAGGTGACCACAACGCTTGGGAAAATCCTGGTCCTCAATTTGAATCGCGCTCGCCCCCGCGCGCTCAAACAGGCGCATGGTGCGGCCGACGTTGAGCGCGTTGCCGTAGCCGGTATCCGCGTCGACGATCAGATCGGCGTCAACGCGATCGTGAATCATGGCGAGCGTCTCGAGCACCTCGCTCATGCTCACGAGCCCGAGGTCCGGTCGGCCGAGCCGCGTGTAGGAGATCGCTGCACCGGAGACGTAAAGCGTGGTGAAGCCGGTCTGCTCCGCGACCAACGCGGTGAATGCGTCGTAGATGCCGGGAGCGACGACGATCGGCCTTCGCCCGAGGCGGATGCGCAAGGTTACCACGTCAGCTGTCGTCATAATCCGAGATAGGCCCGTTTGAGATCTGGATTGTCGCGGATGTCGGCCGATTTTCCATTTAGCACGAACACGCCCTGTTCGAGGATATAGGCGCGGCGCGCCACCTCAAGGCACTGCACCACGTTCTGCTCGACCAGCAGCAGCGCAATACCTTCCCTGTTGATGCGCCCCATCAGGGCAAACAGTTCCTCGACGAGCAGCGGCGAGAGGCCAAGCGACGGCTCGTCGAGAATGAGCAATTTAGGCTCGGCCATCAATCCGCGGCCGATCACCAACATCTGCTGCTCGCCGCCCGAAAGCGTGCCGGCACGCTGTGACCGCCGCTCGGCGAGCCTCGGAAAGATTTCGAATACACGCTCGCGATTCCTATCTCGCCCGGCACGGCCTCGCCGGTAGCCGCCGAGATCGAGATTTTCGTTGGTAGTCAGATTTGGGAAGACACAGCGTCCCTCGGGAACATGGATCAATCCGCGCGCGACGATGGCCGCCGGGTTTTCACGCTCGATGGCGGCGCCAGCGAAGCGGATGGAGCCGTTCGTTGCGCGCAACACGCCGGAGATCGTGCGGTTGAGCGTCGACTTCCCTGCTCCGTTCGACCCAAGCACGGCCACGATCTCTTCTGCGGCGACCTCAAGCTCGATCCCGCGCAGTACTTCGATCGCGCCGTAGCCGGCGGTAAGCCCGCTGACCGAAAGCAGCACTTCAGACATGCGTGCCTCCTGCGGCCGCAAGCCGTGCCGCAGCGCCGTGGCCGAGATAAGCTTCGACCACGCGCGCATTTCCCACCACTTCCTGCGGGGCACCCTGCGTGATGATGCGGCCTTCCGCCAGCACGAAAACATGTTCAGCCAGGCTGATCACCGCCTGCATCACGTGCTCGATCATCACGATCGTGATGCCGCGCCCGGCAAGGTGACGGATGATCGGCATCATGGCTGCGACCTCGCCGGGGTTGAGGCCCGCCAGCACCTCGTCGAGCAACAAGAGCTCCGGGTTCGTAGCGACCGCACGCGCAAGTTCGAGCCGCTTGCGCGCTGCGACTGTGAGACTCGCCGCCGGTCGCTCGAGGACCTGGCCGAGCCCAACCTTGCTCGCAACGTCCGCGGCTGCGTCAAGCGCCTCGGCGCGCGAGCGTCGCGACAGATGTGCGCCGATGGCAATATTTTCGTGCACGGTGAGGCCAGCGAACGGCTGCATGATCTGGAAAGTGCGCGCGATGCCTCGCCGTGCCAGAAGGTGCGGCGGCATGCCCGTAATGTCCGTTCCCCGGTGAAAAATACGGCCCTCGCTCGGGGCCAAAAAGCCGCTGATGATGGAGAACAGCGTGGTCTTGCCGGCGCCATTTGGGCCGATCAGTGCGGTGATCCGGCCGACTTCGACGGCGAGTGAAACGTGGTCGACGGCGAGCAGTCCGCCGCAGCGTTTGCATACGTGCTGGAGGCAAAGCAACGGCTCAGCCATGGGCGCGCTCTGGTGGCGATGACCTCAACCGCGCAAAGCGCAAGCGGAGGCTGGTCAGCAATCCCGCAATCCCTTGCGGCGCAAACGCCACGACGAGGATGAGGACACCACCGTAGACGACAAGATCGAGGCCGGGGGCGTCGCCGGTGACGAGCTTGGCGATTTCGCCGAGCGTCTTAACGACCAACGCGCCGAGCAGCGGCCCGAACACGGTGCCAATGCCGCCGACGATGGGGGCGAGCAAGGCTGCGATCGAGATCCAGGGCCCGTACGCGATGCCGGAGTCGATGAACAGAAAATATTGCGCGTAAAAACCTCCGCCGGCGGCGGTAATGGCCGCGGAAATCGTCATCGCAGCGAGCTTGACCCGCGCGGTATCGACGCCAACCGCTCTTGCTGCGTCCTCGTTTTCGCGCACGGCGACGAGCCAGGCGCCGAACCGGCTCTGCTCGATCAGCCGCACGATGAGGAGCGACACGGCAACGAGCGTGAGCACGATCCAATAGAACGGCACACGGCCCTGGAATTGAAACGCTTGCGGGCGCAGGTCGAGCGCAATCAAGATGCCGACACCGGCACCCGTCACGGGCGCGACGCTGGCGAGAATGCGCAGCACCTCGGCAAACGCAAGCGTGACAAGGGCGAAGTACGAGCCCCTCAATCCGGAACGGAAGGCAAGCGCACCGATCGCGGCGCCGACCAGCGCACCGCCAGCGATCCCGAGCGTGAAGGCGATCCAGGCGTTGACGCCATAGCGCATTTGCAGGATGGCGGTGACATACGCGCCGGTGCCGAAGAAGGCGGCATGCCCGAAGGAATATTGCCCGCCATAGCCGGCGAGCACGTTCCAGCCCTGGCCGACCAGCGCGACCAGCAACGCTACGACAAGAAAATTGAGCACAACGTTGGACGCGGTGAGCAACGGGACCGCCGCGAGCGCAGCAATGACGAGCACGATGTGCGCCAGCGAAGCTCCTTTCATGCCCGTTCTCCGAACAGACCGCTCGGGCGGAAGAGGAGCACCAGAATGAACATGACAAAAATGCCGATCTGCCCAAGCGATTCCCCGAGATAGAGGCCGCAGAGGCTCTCTACGACCCCGACGAACAGACCGGCAACGAGCGCACCCGTCACCGAGCCCATGCCGCCGAGCACGACGATGGTGAAGGCGACGAGGACGAAGGCGTTTCCGATATGCGGATTGACGTAATAGGTCGGAATTAGCAGGCAGGCGGCGATGGCAAGGCAGGCGGTGCCAAGCGCGAAGGTGACAGCATAGATGTGTGCCACGTCGATGCCGGAAAGCTGCGCGCCGAGCTTTTCCTTCGCGACCGCACGGATTGCCTTTCCGGTATCGGTCAAGCTCAGCACGAGCCACAAGAGAAGGGTGACGGCGAGCACGACACCGAAGCCGACCACACGGGGCAGCGCCAGAAAAGCAATCCCGAGGTCGACGATTCTGAAGGCGTAATCGAGGTTGATTGTGCGGGTATCGGCGCCAAACGCATAGAGCAGCATGTTTTCGATCACCACCGCGAGCCCGAGCGTCACCAAGAGAACATTGCGATCCTCTCCGTGCGCGGCAGGACCGATGACGAAGCGCTGCAAGCAGTAGCCCAGCACGAAGAACATCGGGGTGAGCACAACGGCCGCGAGATAGGGATCGAGCCCGAGGAGCCTGTGCGCGAAGAAAGCCGCAAACATTGCGGCGGTGAGCAACGCGCCATGCGCAAAATTGATGATGTGCAAGACGCCGTAGATTAGCGTCAGCCCGAGCGCTACCAATCCATAAACCGCGCCGGTCAGAAGCCCATTGAGGATGGCGGGAACGAGAATGGTCAGCGACAGCATATAGCGACCGAAAGGCCGACAGCGCGCGCCGCCATCTCGCGGCCGCTCAAGCGGGCGGCACGGGGAAGACCGGTTTTGCCGTGGCGAACGTCTGCGGGAAGATCAGCTGGATGTCATTGCCGAGCACCTGGGTATTGACCGGTGCAGCGCCCTGGTTCTGGCCGTCGACGAATTTGGTCGGACCGTACGGCATCACGTGGCCCGCGAACGTGGAGCTTTCCAGCGCCGCGATCATCTTTGCGCGTTCCGCGCTCCCGGCACGCTCCAGCGCGTCAGCAACGAGCAGGATGCACGAATAATTCATGAACACTTCGTAGGTGTAGAACTCTCCCCGATCCTCCACCTTCTTTTTGAGCGCGAGAGCCTTCGGGTTGCGCGGATCGAACCAGTGATTGCAATCCATGATGTACTGCGCGGCTTCGGGGAATTCCTTGACGAACTTGTACGAGGATGCCGCGCCGCCGAGGACGGAGTAGATGCCTTTTGGCCGCACGCGCTGTTGCTGCATGGTGCGGGCGAGCAGCACGTATTCGTTGTAGTAATCGGCCGGGATCACCAGATCGGGATTTTGCGTCTTAATCTTCAGCGCCACGTTATTGAAATCGCGGGTCGGCGTCGGATGCGGAATAGTCTCGAGTACTTGGAAACCGCGCTCCGGCAGTTGCGCATTGAGCAGCTTTGCGAGTCCCGATCCAAACAGCGAATCCTCGTGCACGATCATCACCGTCTTGGCGGGCTTGCCGGCCTGATCGTTGATGGTCACGAGGTTGTCGAGGGCGGTCTTGGCAATGACCCCGAAGCCAGGCCCGAATCGGAACGTATTCTTGAGACCACGGGTGACGATGTTGTCGGCGACCCCCACATCGACCAGGTAGGGTAGATCGTAGCGGGCCGCCGTCTGACTGGCGGTGAGGCAGATCGAGCTCGAATAGCCGCCGACGATGACTGCGACCGCGGCCGCGTTCATCTTCTCGACCTCGGCGTTGCCGCCTTCCGGCGTCGACTGCGCGTCGCCGAGCACAGCCTCGATCCTCGCGCCGCCGAGCGCCTTGATACCGCCCGCCGCATTGATCTCGTCAATTGCGATGGTCGCACCGAGCCGGCCCTGTTGGCCCGAATAGGACAGCGCGCCCGAGACTGGATGCAGCACGCCAAGCTTCACGGCGGAGCCCTGCGCGCGGAGAACCGATGGCGCGTTGACGACACCGGTGGCGGCAGCTGCGCCCACGGCCGTTCTCTGCAGCAGCTTGCGGCGCGTGATCCGTGCTGACCAATGCGACATTGGAACCCTCCCATCTGAGGAACGCGCGATAGACTAACATTGCGCGACGACCCCTTCTATATTGCGCTCGCCGTACTGATCCCGGCCAATGAGCATGAATACCCCTCTGACCCTGTTCGACAAGGTGTGGGCGGCCCACGAGGTCGTGCAGCGCGAGGACGGCGAGGCGCTGCTGTGGGTCGACCGCCATTTTGTGCATGAGGGATCGTTCAACGCGTTCAGCCAACTCAAGGCGCGCCGCGCGTGCGTGGCCGAGCCGGGCCGCACCTTTGCTGTCGCCGATCATTATGTCCCCACGCGCGGCTCTCGGCGCGTCATCGACAACCCCGACATTGCGCGCATGGTGCGCACGCTCGAGGAAAACACCTCCGAGCACGGCATTACCCTGTTCGGGCTCGACGATGCCCGCCAAGGAATCGTCCACGTGGTTGGTCCCGAACAGGGCCTCACCTTGCCCGGCCTACTGATCGTTTGCGGCGACAGCCACACCTCGACACATGGCGCGCTCGGAGCCTACGCGTTCGGCATCGGCGCTTCCGAGGTCGCCCATGTGCTGATGACGCAGACGCTGTGGCAACGCAAGCCCAAGCGCATGCGCATAACGCTCAACGGCCGTCTCTCTTCCGGTATTGCCGCCAAGGACATCGCGCTGGCCATTATCGCCAAGATCGGCGCCGACGGCGCGACTGGCCATGCCATCGAGTTCTCCGGTCCTGTCATCCGCGCGTTGTCCATGGAAGGACGACTCACACTGTGCAACATGTCGATCGAGGCCGGCGCGCGCAGCGGCATGATTGCACCCGACGAGACGACGTTTGCCTATGTGAAAGGTCGCCCCTATGCGCCGAAAGGGCCGGTCTTCGAGCAAGCGCTCGAGACATGGTCAGCGCTGG
>VAZQ01000130.1 GCA_005883115.1 Alphaproteobacteria bacterium
CATCAATGGCGATGTCGTGCCACCCGGCGAACGCTGCGCCTCGACGACCAACCGCAATTTCCGCGGCAGGCAGGGACCGGGCGCGCGCACGCATCTAATGTCTCCGGCCATGGTCGCGGCGGCAGCCGTAACCGGAAGGCTTGCCGACGTGCGGCCGCTGCTGGCCGGGCACAGGCTATGAGGCGCGCATGGACAAGTTCATCCGACTGACTGCGATCGCCTGCCCCCTCGACGTCGCCAATCTCAATACGGATCAACTGCTGCCGGCGCGCTTTCTGAAATTGCCGCGCTCGGCGGGGCTTGGAGCAGTGCTGCTGCACGATCTGCGGTTCGATGCCGACGAGCGCGAGCGGCCGGATTT
>VAZQ01000131.1:0-3284 GCA_005883115.1 Alphaproteobacteria bacterium
AGATGCGCGCCTTGGCCGCGCGTCAGCACGACCGGAAGCGGCGCATAGTTATGCGCGCTGTAGCGGGTCTCGAGCTCGATCGCGTTCATGGCACGTCTCCGCATTGCTGCGGGCGAATCACCGCTCGCATTGCAGATTGCATTTATGTCGCGGCTGCGGCTCGTGCGGCGGAACTAAACGCGTGCCGCGGCCGATTCGGCGCTCGGCGCCGGCCGACGCAGCCGAAACGGCGGTTGCTCAGCGTTTCGCTGGTTGCTGTCCCAGCAGCGTCTCGGGGTAGCCGCTAAAGCGCCGGACCGGGCGCAAGGCGACATGGCTCACGATACGGGCGACGCCGAGATTTTCATCGTCGATGAGCGCGTTGGTGAGTTCCTCGTAGGCCGCCAGATCCGCGCAAACAAAGCGGGCCACGTAGTCGACGGTGCCGCTGACCTCCCAGCACTCAACGACCTCCTCCAACGCGGCGAGCCGTTTCTCGAACCGGCCGCTGTTGGCTTGCCGCTCCAGGATGATTTCGGCGAAGACATTGACCGGGCGCGACAGACGGGAAAGCTCGACGACGGCTTGGTATCCGGCGATCACGCCTGCGGCTTCCAGCCGCCGCACCCGCTCGAGCGAGGCGCGCGCCGAGAGTCCCACCGTCTGTGCCAGTTTCTGGATGGTCGAGCGTCCGTCGCGTTGCAAAGCGACGAGGATCTTGACATCGATGCGGTCGAGAGCCGGTGCGCGCTTGGCGGCCATGAACCATTTGCCCTCAGTCGAGGGCCTTCTCCTCGACCGGCACCGTATAGTTGAGCGCAAGCCGGCCGCCATCGGCGTAGATCGTCTCTCCCGTCATGTAGCTTGCCTCCGAGGAGGCAAGGAAGACAGCAATCGACGCGATCTCATCGGGCTCGCCGATGCGCCCGAGCGGCGTGCGCGCCAATATTCTTCGCTTGGCCTCCTTGTCGGTCGCGACCGCCTTGAGAATGTCGGTCAGGATCGAGCCCGGCCCGATGGCGTTGACCCGGATGCCGTAGGGCGCGAGCGAAAGCGCCATCACCTTGGTCAACTGATCGATGCCGCCTTTCGACACGCAATAAGGCGTGTGATTGGCGATCGCGACGACCGCGTTGATCGAGCTGATATTGATGATGCTGCCCGGTTGCTGGCCGGCCTTGACCTGCGCCACCATGCGCCGCGCCGCCGCTTGGCCGACGAGAAACATGCCCTTGAGGTTCACGCGCAAAACGCGGTCGAAGTCGGCTTCCGCCAAATCGAGGAAATCGGCCGCGTGGATGATGCCGGCATTGTTGACAAGAATGTCGAGATCGCCGAACGCGCGGCAGGTTTCGGCGACCATGCTTTGGGCTTTTGCCGCGTCGCCGACGTCGATGGCAAGGAAGCGAGCGTTGCCGAGGTCGCGAGCGGCTGCCTCGCCGGCGGCGGCGTCGATATCGGCGACCGTGACGCGCGCTCCCTCGGCGACATATCGCCTGGCGATCGCGAGCCCGATGCCGCGCGCGGCGCCGGTGACGATCGCGACCTTGTCCTTCAGCCGCATGCTGCTCTCCGGGTCTTGCTCGAGGGTAGCACACCCGCACACGTCGTCCCTGCGCCCCGTGGGATGCCAACGAAGCGTCAACGCTGTCCGAACAGGCGATCGAGAAACCAGCCGTCGAGCGAGCGATTGATCACTTGCGGGCGCACCGATTCGGCCCCGCCCTGGCCGACTGGCGCCTCGCTCGATCCTGGCGACAGGAGGGGGTTCGGCAGCGCCGAAGCGAACGACGCTGCGCCTGTGAGCCCGGGCAGGGACGCCACGGGGACGCCTTGGTGGGCGACTTTCATGAAGCGCGACCAGATGTCGACCGGCAGGGCGCCGCCGGTCGCCTTCTTGGTCGGCGAGGAATCATCGTTGCCGAGCCAGACGCCGGTAACGAGATGGCCAGTATAGCCGACGAACCAGGCGTCGCGGAAATCTTGGCTCGTGCCGGTCTTGCCGGCGGCCGCCCAGCCTGGAAGTTGCGCCCTTTGCGCCGTGCCGGAAACAAGCGTCTCGCGCATCATCGCATTCATCATTGCGATGTGACGCGGCTCGATGATGCGCCCAAGCTTTTGTGGCGCGTGCGTGAACAGGATTTTACCAGCGCGCGTGCGCACGCGCGCGACCACGTATGGCATGGTCGCGTTGCCGCCGTTCGCGAACGGCGCGTAGGCACAGGTGAGCTCAATGAGCGACACTTCCGAGGTGCCGAGTGCGAGCGACGGGTTGGCGTCGAGTTTTGAGGCAATGCCCAGCCGATAGGCGGTCTTCGCCACCGCGCGTGGCCCGACCTCGAGCGTCAGGCGCACCGCGACCGTGTTGAGCGAGAGCGCAAGCGCCTGCGTGAGCGTCACCGGCCCGTGATACTCGCGGCTGTAGTTCTCGGGCTTCCAGCCCTTGAGCGCCACCGGCTTGTCCTCGCGCACGGTTTCGGGCGTCAGCCCGCGTTCGAGCGCCGTCAGATAAACGAAAGGCTTGAACGCCGAGCCCGGCTGACGCTTGGCGGCGACCGCGCGGTTGAACTGGCTTTCGGCATAATTCCTGCCACCGACCATGGCGCGCACCGCGCCCTCGGGCGTGATCGCGACAAGCGCGCCCTGCGCCACGTCGAGCTTTTGCCCCTTCAGCGCAAGCTCATCGGTGAGCGCCTTCTCGGCGGCGGCTTGCAGGGTGGGATCGATCGAGGTCTCGACGACCAGGTCCTGCTCCACGCGGCCGACGAGGTCATCGAGCACGTCCATGATCCAATCGGCCACGTAGTTGAGCGAGCCGGTGCCCGCGGTTTTGATCGCGTGGGCGGGCTGCGCGAGCGCGGCCTTGGCCATGGTCTCCGTCACGAAGGCAAGCTCCGTCATCGCCGCGAGCACCGCGCGTGCCCGGCGCTCGGCGCCGTCGGGATTGCGGCTCGGCGCCAAGCGCGAGGGAGATTTCACCACGCCGGCGAGCATCGCCGCTTCGGCGACTTTCACCTCGCGCGCCGGCTTTCCGAAATATCGCTGCGCAGCGGCCTCGACCCCATAGGCGCCGGAGCCGAAATAGACCCGATTGAGATAAAGCTCGAGGATTTCCGTCTTGCTGAATCTGCGTTCGAGCCAGAGCGCCAGTACGACTTCCTGCATCTTGCGCCAGAGCGTGCGCTCCTGGGTTAGGAACAAATTCTTCGCGAGTTGCTGGGTAATTGTCGAACCTCCTTGCGATACACCGCGGCGAAGTACGTTGGCGGCGGCGGCGCGGATAAGCCCGATCGGGTCGATTCCGA
>VAZQ01000131.1:3353-12689 GCA_005883115.1 Alphaproteobacteria bacterium
GCTCGTTGATCGAGATATCGGTGCCGCTCATCTCGCCGCGGGTGATGAGCGGCCGCCCGTCGGTGCCGACGATCTCGACGGTCGGCGGGCGCTTGGGGACTTCGAGTGTCTGAATCGGCGGTAGCGTCGAGACGGCAAAGGCAATCGTGCCCACTGCGGCGATCAGCGCCCACAGGGCGAGCACCAGCGACCAATAAATGAGCCGTCGCAGGGCCGAGCGCGCGGCGCCGTTGCGCTTGCTGCCGCCTCGCTTGCTGGGAGCACGCTCCGACGCCCGCGAATGCGAGCCCGCATCGGGCGCATGCGCGCGGCGTGCCTTGCCCTTACGCAGCGCCATTCTCGCCTCCCGCGGGGGTCCGACCCTGAAGGCAAGCTAACGGTGGCAATTTAAGAGGGGGTTACCGGAGGACCGCGCAATCGAGCGCTGTATTCCCGGGAAAAACTCAAGCGCGAGAAATCAGCCCATCGCCGCGGTCTTGGCCGGCTTCGCCACCGCCGCAGGCGCGGGCGATAGCAAAGAAATAAGCGCGCGCTTGATGGTCGCCTGGCGCGTCGGCGAAGTGATCTTCGCCCCGAAGAGGTCGGTGACGTAGAACACGTCGACCACGCGCTCGCCGAAGGTTGCGACATGGGCGGAACCGATGTTGAGGGAAAGCTTCGATAACGTCGCGGTCAGCTCGAACAATAGCCCAGGGCGATCAAGCCCGGTGACCTCGACCATGGTGTAGCGGTTCGACCAGCCGTTGTTGATGGTCACCTCGGGCTGCAGTGCGAAAGCTTTGCGCCGCGCCTTGCCGCTTTCACGCTTCGCGACCACCTCCGGCAGCTTGATGTCGCCGCGCAGCGCTTTCTCGATCGAGTCGGTGACGCGTGCGGCGCGGCGGGCTTCGTCGGCATCGAGTTCGAACTCGCGCGAGATGGAGATGGTGTCGAGCGCACGCCCATCGGTGGTGGTGAAGATCTGCGCGTCCACGATGTTCGCGCCGGCAACGGCACAAGCGCCAGCGATGATCGAGAGCAGCCTGGGATGGTCCGGGGCGAGTACCGTGAGCTCGGTTACGCCGCGCGCAGCCGCGAACGAAACCGAGGTCGCGAGCGACTGTCCGGCTTGTGCGGCCGAGCGCAAGAATTGCGCATGCGCGATTTGGTGCGGTAGATCGACCTTAAGCCAGTAGGCCGGATAATGCAGCGCGCTGTAGGCGTCGAGCTCGGCCGGCGGCCAGTCGCCAAGCTCGGCGCGTAACTCGGCCTGCGCGAGCGCGACGCGTTGCGCGCGATTGACCTCGGAGAATCCGCCGGTGAGGACCGGCTCGGTTTCATAATAGAGCGTGCGGATGAGCTGCGCCTTCCAGCCGTTCCACACGCCCGGGCCCACCGCCTTGATGTCAGCGGCCGTGAGGATGGTGAGCAGTTTCAATCTTTCGACCGATTGCATCACCGC
Organism: Alphaproteobacteria bacterium; assembly: GCA_005883115.1. Taxonomy (GTDB): domain Bacteria; phylum Pseudomonadota; class Alphaproteobacteria; order Rhizobiales; family Xanthobacteraceae; genus VAZQ01. The sequence continues at coordinate 4,795 of VAZQ01000131.1, forward strand.
GCTGAAGTTCTCGATGGTCATGCGGTCGGACAGATCGCGCGACTGGGCAACCGACGACATCACCAAATGCACCTCGATGAGCCAGGCGACGGTCTCGCTCTCCGCCGGCGAGAAGCCGAGCCACGGGCAAAAGTTGCGTGCGATCCGCGCCCCGGCAATCGAATGGTCTTCGATGCGGCCCTTGGCGATATCGTGCAAGAACAGCGCAACGTAAAGAAGATCGCGGTGCCGCGGCTGAATGGTCCGCATCAGTTCGGCCGCGAATTTGGCATCCTCGGCTCGGCCGGCCTCGATGTCGGAAAGCGCACCGATGCAGCGCAGGAGATGCTCATCCACGGTGTAGTGATGATACATGTTGAACTGCATCATCGCGACGATGCGGCCGAAGGCGGGCACGAAGTGACCGAGGACGCCGGCCTCGTTCATCCGCCGCAGCACGGTTTCCGCGTCGTTCTTGGAGGTGAGGATCTCCAGGAATAGGCGGTTGGCCTCCTCGTTTTCGCGCAATTGTTGATCAATGAGCTTGAGCGAGCGCGTAGCTAGATGCATGGCGTCCGGATGGAACGCCAGATTGTATTTCTGCGCGAGATGGAAGATGCGGATCAGATTGACCGGGTCGCGTTTGAAAACGTTCTCGTCGGCGACATTGATGCGGTTGTAGTCGACGACGAAGTCCTCGCTCTCGCTGAGCGTATGCCGGGCACGCGGGCGAAAGCGCGCCATCATGCGGCTGAGCACCGGCATGGCTTTGGCCTGGCTGTTCTCGAGCTTGGCGCACAGAATGGCGGTGAGATCGCCGACGTCCTTGGCAATCAGGAAGTAATGCTTCATGAAACGTTCGACATCACGCAGCCCGGGGTGCTCGGTGTAGCCCAGCCGCACCGCGATCTCGCGCTGGATTTCGAAGGAGAGCCGCTCCTCCGCCCGGCCGGCGAGAAAATGCATGTGGCAGCGCACGGCCCAGAGAAAATCGCCGCAGCGACGAAAGCGGCGGTACTCGCGCGGGTCGTAGACGCCCAGTTCGATCAGTTCCTCGCGCTCGCGCACGCGATAAACGTATTTGGCGATCCAGTAGAGCGTGTGCAGGTCGCGTAGTCCGCCCTTGCCGTCTTTGACGTTGGGCTCGACCAGATAGCGGGACTGGCCGGCGCGCCGATGGCGCTCCTCGCGCTCGGCGAGCTTGGCGGCGACGAATTGCGCGGCCGTGCCTTGCACCACCTCCTTATCGAAGCGGGCAATGAGCTCGTCGTAAAGCTTGCGGTCCCCCAGCAGATAGCGCGCCTCGAGGAGCGCCGTGCGGATGGTCATGTCGGCCTTGGCCGCGCGAATGCACTCGCTGATCGAGCGGGTGGCATGGCCGACTTTGAGTCCCATGTCCCAGAGACAATAAAGAATCGTTTCGGCGACCGATTCGCCCCACGCGGTCTGCTTGTAGGGAAGCAGGAACAAGAGATCGATGTCGGAACCGGCGGCGAGCACGCCGCGGCCGTATCCGCCTGTGGCGACGATCGCCATGCGCTCGGCTTCGGACGGATTCTGCGCCGGATAGAGGTGCTTGATCGCGAACTCGAACAGCACGCGCACGATCTCGTCTTGCATGGCGGACAGCCGCTCGGCGCAGCGCCGCCCGTGCCGGTCGGCAAGCAGCAGCTCCTCGATGCTGGCGCGGCCGCGCGCGAGCGCGCCACGCAGGTGGCGCGAGACCGCCAATCTCAGCTCGCGCGCGTTGCCGGCGTGGACTTCGGCCAAGCGCTCGAGTTCGGCCGCGATGCCAACCGCATCGAAAAGTTCGGCTTCCCGGGACGTCTCAGTCAGGGTCAGCATGGGTTCATGGCCATAGCGAAGCGCAGGCGCCGTGTCATACCGAATCGGGCCGCGTGGGCTCATATTGTGTCGCCCTGCGGGGAAGATAGCGTGCTGCCGAGAACTGGCCCCGAATAAAAATATTTGCTATGTCGATGCAGTATTGCGGTAAATAATTCTCATTGACGCCTTCAATTCCGCTTCTTAAGAAATAAACCTAGCGCCGATTTGAGCAAGCAGCTTGCGGGCGCTCTACAAATGCAGCTAAAGCGCGGGGCCCGCCCCTCGCCAAGCTGACGGCGGGCAAACCTCCCGCCTTCATCAACCGGCCCCTCCGCGCGACCCGCGGCCGAGGCGCAATGCATGGAGGTCGTTATGACCAGAGTTCCCCGCCGTTTACTGCTTGCCGCAGTGTTGGCGCTCAGCCTCATTCCTGCCGCGCGGGTGAGCGCCGCCGACAATCCCAAGGAGATCTACGTCGACTGGGCGACCTACAATCCGGTCTCGATGCTGCTCAAGGACAAAGGCTACCTGGAGAAGGAATTCGCCAAGGACGGCATCAAGGTCGTGTGGGTGCAGACCAACAGTTCGTCGAATGCGCTGCAATTTCTCAACGCTGGCTCCATCAATTTCGGTTCGACCGCCGGCTCCGCCGCGCTCGTCGCCAGGATCAACGGCAATCCGATCAAGTCGGTATACGTCTATTCGCGGCCGGAATGGACCGCCCTCGTCACCACCAAGGACAGCAGCATCAGTAAGGTTGCCGATCTCAAGGGCAAGAAAGTGGCCATGGTGCGCGGCACCGATCCGCACATCTTCGCGGTGCGGGCGCTGCTCGCGGCCGGGCTCTCCGACAAAGATATAACGCCGGTGCTGGTTCAACAGCACGCCGACGGCGGTAACCTCTTGATCCGCGGCGACGTCGACGCCTGGGCGGGGCTCGACCCGATGATGGCGCAGCACGAAATCAACGACGGCGCGCGGCTGTTCTATCGCAACCGCGAAGCTAATACCTGGGGCATCCTCAACGTGCGCGAGGAGTTTGCCAAGGATCACCCCGACATCGTGCGGCGCGTGATCTCCGGTTATGAGGAGGCGCGAAAGTATGCGCTCGCGAACTACGACGAGCTCAAGAAAACATTCATTGCCGTCACCAAGCTCCCTGACGGTGTCGTCGACAAGCAGCTCAAGGAGCGCACCGAGTTCACTCACAACAAGGTTGGCCCGGCGCAACGCGAATCGATCCTCGAAGCCGGCCTCGCGCTGCAGAAGGCAGGCGTGATCGGAACGAGCGTCGATGTCAAGAAATCGGTCGACGAGCTCATCGACGATCGCTACGTGACCGCTGCGAATTGATGCTGCACCGCCGCCGCGCGCAGCTCGTGCGGTAGCCGTTCGCGATATTGCATTGAAAGGCGCTGCCGTGTCTCTTGTCTCCATGACCGCGGGCGTCGAACAGGCGGGGGTGCCGCAGGCCGCCTCGAAGGCAGGTGCGGCGCGCGTGTTGCGACCGGCGCTCGGCTTGCTGTTGCCGATCGCCCTTGCGGTGCTCTGGGAGATCGCGGTGCGCATGGGCTTTTCCAACGGCCGCCTCGTGCCGCCACCGTCGGTGATCTGGAACACGTTTGCGGATCTCGCTGCCACCGGCGAACTTCAGCAGCACGCGTTCGCAACGATCTGGCGCGTGGCGTGGGGGTTTTTGTTCGGCGTGCTCGCCGGCACCATTCTCGGCGCGATCGCCGGCTACTCGGCGCTCACCTATCGTCTGCTCGATCCCACCTTGCAAGGCTTGCGTGCCGTGCCGTCGATCGCGTGGGTGCCATTGTTTATTCTCTGGTTCGGTATCTTCGAGGCGTCCAAGATCATTCTCATCGCGGTCGGGGTGTTTTTTCCCGTCTATCTCGGGGTGATGGGCGCGGTCCTCTCCGTCGATCGCAAGATCGTCGAGGTCGGCCGCGTCTTTCGCTTGTCCGGCCTCGCGATGGTGCGGCGCATTCTCTTGCCGGCGGTGATGCCGGCCTATGTCATCGCGCTGCGAGCCGGGCTCGGGCTCGGCTGGATGTTCGTATTGGCGGCAGAATTTTTGGGCGCCTCGACCGGGCTCGGGTTCCTTCTCATCGACGGCCAGCAGCTCGGCAAACCGGCGCAGATCGTCGCCGCCATTGTCGCCTTCGCCATTCTCGGCAAGGCGAGCGACTGGCTCATCGTGCTGGTCTCCTCGCCGTTCCTGCGCTGGGAAGACCGCTTCGCGCGCGCGTGAAGGATTCCCGATGCTCGTTCTCGATCGCGTCGGCAAGACCTATCCCAACGGGGTGCGCGCGCTCGACGGCATTTCGCTCGCGGTCGCGCCCGGGGAAATCTTCGTCACCATCGGCGGCTCCGGCTGCGGCAAGTCGACAATGTTGCGGACGATCTCCGGGCTCGACCCGCCGACCCAGGGGCGGGTGGTGCTCGACGGCACCATCATCACTGCGCCGCACGAGCAGATCGGCATCGTTTTCCAGGAGCCTCGGCTGCTCCCTTGGCTGCACGTGGCCGACAATGTCGGCTTCGGCTTGGAGGGGTACCCGAAGCTGGAACGACGCATGCGCGTGGCGGGTGCGCTCGACCGGGTCGGCCTGACCGACAAGGCGAGGGTGTGGCCGCGCGAACTCTCCGGCGGCCAGGCGCAGCGCGTCGCCATCGCCCGCGCATTGGTGCCACGCCCGCAGGTTCTTCTTCTCGACGAACCATTCTCCGCGCTCGATGCCTTCACCCGCGCCGACCTGCAGGATCACCTCCTCGATCTCTGGGCCGATCTTAAGCCGACACTGGTCATGGTGACGCACGACGTCGAGGAGGCGATCGTTCTCGCCGATCGCATCATGGTGCTGCGGGCCCATCCCGGGCGCGTGTATGAGGAAATCGCCTGCGATCTGCCGCGCCCGCGCGACCGGCAGTCTGCCGCCTTCGACTTCGTCAAGCGGCGCGTGCTGGCGGCGCTGGATCGTTCCCTCGATCGCGGGGCGCCGACGGTTGAGGAGGGCGAGACCCGCGCCGCCGCTGGCGGCGGCTTGTGGTGGTGACGCCGCAGCTTGCTTTTTTCCCTTGCCTGTCGTCTGTCCTCTGCCGGTCGAAATGGAGAGTTGCAATGGATGCCGCCGCGTTGCGCGCCATGCAGGCGCCGCTCAAGGAGCGCTACAAGGGCGACCCGAAAACCGCTTTCATCACCTTGAAGGCGAAGGGCACGCTCGATGACGCGCATATCGCCTGCAAAGTAGAGACCGGGCGCGCGCTCGCGGTCGCAGGCCTGCATCCCGCGACCGGCGGTTCTGGGCTCGAGCTTTGTTCCGGCGACATGCTGCTCGAGGCGCTGGTCGCCTGTGCGGGCGTCACCCTCAAGGCGGTCGCGACCGCGCTGGAGATTGCGCTCAAGTCCGCCACGGTCGCGGCCGAGGGCGATCTCGACTTCCGCGGTACGCTCGGAGTGGCCAAGGAGGCGCCGGTCGGATTTGCCGCGATTCGCCTGCGCTTCGAGGTCGACACCGACGCGCCGCAAGATAAGCTCGAACAGTTGCTCAAGCTTACCGAGCGCTATTGCGTCGTCTATCAGACGCTCAGGAGCGGTCCGCCCATCGAGGTCAAGCTCGCTCGCGCGTAATTCGGCGCTGGTTCGCGCGATGCTGGCCGATCCGTTCTTTTGGTACGCCCTCGCGCTGAAGGCGGCCATGACGGCGACCATCGTCATTGTCGCCTCGGTTGCCGCCGAGCGCAGCGGGCCGTTCCTCGCCGCGCTCATCGCCTCGCTGCCGACCGCCGCTGGTGCCGCCTATATCATCCTAGCGCTGGAACATCCGCCCGCTTTCATCGCCGCCGGCGCCGTGGGCAGCATGGCCGCGAATGCTGCCGTGGCGATCTTTGCGCTCACCTATGCCGCGCTCGCGCAGCGCCACGGCATCGTGCTCAGCATAGGGGCCGCAACATTGGTGTGGTTCCTCGCCGCTATGCTGCTGCAATCGCTCCAGTGGACGCCGGCGAGCGCGCTCGCCCTCAATGCCATCGTGTTCGCTTGCACGATCCCGCTGTCGGCGCGCTATCGCGCCGTGGTGGCGAGCCAGAGCATCAAGCGCAGGGGCTACGATCTTCCGCTACGGGCAGCGGCAGTGGCAGTGGTCGTCGCCGTTGTGACAACCGCGAGCCATTGGATCGGCTCATTTGCCTCCGGCGTGTTCGCAATCTTCCCGATTGTGATGGGGAGTTTGGTGGTCGTCATCCATCCGCGCGTCGGCGGCAAGGCGGCGGCCGCCGTGTTCGCGCATGCCCAGCCGGCGCTCGTCGGCCTTTGTCTAGGCTTTCTCGGGGTGCACTATCTCGCTGAAGTCGTCGGCGTGTGGTGGTCCTTCGCCGCCGGGCTTGCCATCACCATCGCCTGGAGCACCGCGCTTTGGCTGTTACGCCGCCTGCGGCCGGGCTAGCGCAGGACGCCTACTTCTCGATCGAAAGCTTTTGCGCGCGGATAAGCTCGGCCCATTTGCGCCTTTGCGCGCCGATATAATCGGCGAAAGCTTCCGGCGTGCTCGCCATCGGCTCGAACATTTGCGGCGCTAGGAATTTTTCGCGGAACTGCGGATCGGCCAAGATGGTTGCCACCTCCACATTGATCTTTTCCACAATCTCGCGCGGCGTCCCAGCGGGCGCGAACAGGCCGAACCAGGTTGAGGCCTCGTATCCCGGCAATCCCGATTCGGCGACCGTCGGAATCTCCGCGGCCGCAGGCAGACGCTTGCTGCTGCCGATGCCGAAAATCTTGACCTGACCCGCGCGCGACGGCGGCAGCGCCAAGCTGACGCTGACCGACATCAGATTGACATGTCCGGCCATCACGTCGGTGAGCGCCGGCGCCGCGCCGCGGTAGTGAACGGGCTGAAGCTTCACGCCGGCCATGCTCTCGAACAACACCATATTCATGTGCGGCGCCGATCCGATCCCAGCGGTGCCATAGGTGAGCTCGCCCGGCTTTTTCTTCGTGAGCGCGATCAGCTCGCGCACGTTGGTGGCAGGCAGCGAGGGATGGCCGATAAGCGCCTGGTTGATGCGCACGATGCCGGTGATCGGCAGAAAGTCCTGCTCCTCGTCATAGGGGAGCTTGCCCTTGCCGTAGAGCGTCGGATTGATGGTGAAGGTGCCGGCCTCCGCCACCAGCAGCGAGTACCCGTCGGGCGTGGCTTTCGCTACCGACTGGGCGCCGACGACATGGGCGGCTCCCCCTTTATTTTCGATCACGACCTGCTGGCCCCAAGCTTCGGCAAGCCGTTGGCCGAGCGCGCGCGCCACCACGTCGGTCACGCCACCGGCTGCCGCCGTCACCGTGAGCGTGATGGTGCGTGCGGGATAGGATTGCGCCTGCGCCGAGGCCGCGCCCGCGAGGCTGGTGAGCAGAACCACAGCAGCAAGCTTGTGCATGCCTAGCTTTCCTTCGCTGCCTTGGCCTTGAGCGCGTAGAGAGCCTCAAGCGCATCGCGTGGTGACATCTCGTCGGGATGCAGCGCCGCAAGGGCGGCGATCACGCCTTCCACGGCGCCGGCGCGTGGCGGCGGCGGGCGAGGTGTTGCGGAAAAAAGCGGCAGCTCGTCGAAGCCGCGCGGGGAGGCGCGCTCCTCGGCTTCGAGCTTGGCGAGGACGAGTTTCGCGCGCTCGATGACGGCCGCCGGCAGCCCGGCGAGCTTCGCCACCTGGATCCCGTAGCTGCGATCGGCTGCCCCCGGCACCACCTCGTGCAGGAACACGACCTCGCCCTCCCATTCCTTTACCCGCACCGTGGCATTGAACAGGCGCGGCAGGCGTGCCGCGAGCGCGGTGAGCTCGTGGAAGTGGGTGGCGAACAATGCGCGGCAGCGATTGCTCTCGTGCAGATGCTCGATCGTGGCCCAGGCGATGGAAAGCCCGTCGAATGTTGCTGTGCCGCGGCCGATCTCATCGAGGATGACGAGCGCTCGCTCGCTCGCCTGATTGAGGATCGCCGCGGTCTCCACCATCTCGACCATGAAGGTCGAGCGCCCGCGCGCGATGTCGTCGGCCGCGCCCACGCGCGAGAACAGCCGATCAATTGCGCC
>VAZQ01000630.1 GCA_005883115.1 Alphaproteobacteria bacterium
GGAGTCTTGCTTTCCCTTCGAACGGGCGACCACCGGATCCGACGCCGGCATCGCGATCACAAGGAGCGCTCCCGCCAAGACCGCCGTCTGCAATATGTTTTTCAGCGTCGCCTCCGCAAGCTCGCTTACACCGATACGTGGGACACGCTCGAACCTGCAAACGGCCTGTGATACCACGCGACCTTGCATGTCCGCTTCGCTCCGAAAGCTACCTGTAATCCGACGCGGCGTGCGAGAAGCGGCTCCTGCAGGGTTAAACCCGGCCCGGAACGCTATTGAGACGGCACCTTCACGCACGCACCAATAATCGGATTATTGGCTGACACCCTGCTGCGACAACTGGCGGATCGTTCGCTCAGGACGAGGGCTGGATTGCGGCTTGCTCCACAATACGCAGTCAAGAGAATCTCGTCATCTCCGCACTGCAGAGTGCAGTTCGTCACATCGCAAGGTGATCGAACGACCCTAATGCCCGCGATGGGACCGGGTGGGCCCGGATCGCCCTTAGCCCCTGGAGGTCGCGGGCGGCCCTGGATCGCCCTTCGGTCCCTCACTTCGACCGCAACTCATCACTGCTCCAGCGAGCACAACCGTGGCGACGGTCCAGGGGACACGCATGGCGATGCGCTACGGCGCCATCTGCGCGCACACCGCAACAAGCGGATTGTTTGCCGGCCCGGCGGCGCGGCACGTTGCGGCTCGCTCGGTTGGGATGAGGGCGGTGTTTCCTTTCGGCCCACAATAGGCGGTTAAAAGCATTTCGCTCTCGCCGCATTGCACGCGGCAGTTCGTCTCGTCGCAGTTGGAGCGAACGATCCGAATTCCCGCTGCCGCGCTCGCTGGACCTGGATCGCCTGTTGCCCCTTTGGGACCAGGCGGTCCTTGATCACCGATCGGCCCTTTTAGGCCTTGGCCCCAACTTACGATTGAGCCGGTTAGCCCAATCACAATGAGCGCTCCAGCCACCCACATGGTGTTGACTCGTGGGGCGGCTCGGAGCGCGCGTGACCAAGCACTTTTGGACGTCCAGCCCTCGAGCGGGCTTTTGAACCGAACCGGAGGAAGCCGCGTTGGCTCGCTGGTGAGCGGCTCGATCGCGGGAGGGATGAATACAAGCCGTCGGACGCGATCGTGGCAGCCCGAACACTCGAATGTGCGTTCTTCGTAACCGGGAGCTATCATGGTTTTGTCCGGCGCCACCTTCAGCAGACGCATTTGCGCGCCGCACGTCGGACACTTCACGCGCGTGGCCTCTTCGGTTTGCATGAGCGAGCTTCCCCTCTGCACCAAAACCTGCGTCCTATGGCTTTGTCGCGATCAGATTAATGACAGCGGACATGCCACCGTGTGATGTTCCTTCGTGAATCTCGCACTCCTCCTCCACGATCTTTAGTATGCGAAATTCAGCAAAGGCCCGTTCGAGCATGGCCCGCGTATAAAGATTTTCAATCTGCTTCGGCCCACCCGTACCATATTCCAGCTGCTTTGGCGTATAGCCTTGAATAATCAGAAGGCCGCCGGACTTCAGAGACCGTTTCATGCCGCTCCACTTCAGGACTCGCTCGGCCGGAGAACTGAACTGGGTGAAGATTTCGACGACCACATCGAAGTCAGCTTCGGGATAATTCCAGTTATGCACGTCGACCAACTCGAAGGCGACTTTGACATGCCGTTCGGCTGCCAAAGCTTTTGCCTTTCGTTGAGCTGAAGGCGAAAAATCGATCGAGACAACGTCGAGACCCTGTTCGGCCAGCCAGACCCCGTTTCGTCCTTCACCATCTGCGACGGCCAATGCTCTACCGGAGGGCGGTAACAATGACTTGCAGGACTGCAGAAAATAATTCGGTTGCTTGCCAAAAGCGTAATCGGGGGTTGCATAGCGGGCTTCCCAGCGCTCGTATTCGGTCACGAAAATCTCCAGTCGTACTGGCTCTCTCCAGCTGTGCTTAAACCAACCCGCGTAAATTCTGACTCGTCATTCCGGGGCGCGGGCGAAGCCCGCGAGCCCGGAATCCATAGCCACTGGCGGTGGTTATGGATTCCGGCGCTCGCCGCTGCCGCGGCTCGGCCGGAATGACGAACAGAAAGGTTGGTATTAGTGCCGGCAGCAGCATAGACACTGCAGCAGGCAGGAATTGCGTTGCGCGCCGCCAGGGAGATTGACTGCGGCCGGCGTCGAACAAGAAGGTCGCCCCCAAGGGTAGGGCTATCGCATACGAGCTGCTGTGTGAGGAAATATTGTGCTTCGCGATTCTCGCGCTGGGTCCCGGGTCTCGTTCCGCTCGCGCAAGAGCGCTCGCTACACTCGCCCGGGACACGAGACTTGC
>VAZQ01000631.1 GCA_005883115.1 Alphaproteobacteria bacterium
TGCAGCCTGAGCGGTTCCGATGCGGACCGTTGGTTGGAGGTTCCGGCCTGGATGTTTGACCGGTCGGCCTGCGCCAAGGTGCAAGTGGCGGATGCCCATGTCGATCTGGCGGCGCTTACACATCTTGCGGCGCTCTTGCGGCGTGCGCTGAACGACCGCTTTACATCATCGAATGCCCCGCTTTCGCGCGTATCGATTCTCTCCCGCGACCAGAATCGGGGAGAGCTCCATGCCACGTCAAACGAAGCCGGCGCGCCGCTGTGCGCCACAACAGGTCGACCTGTTCCCAGCAGAACCGCAAACGACGACCGGCGGCATGCCGGCATGGTCAGGGCTGCCAACGGAGATACAAGCGGCACTGACCAACCTGATGACACGATTGATCCTGGAGCATGCCGACAAGAACCGGATCGGCTCGATAGCGGAGGCCGGTCATGATCTCTGACAAAATCCGCCCGCATCATTTGGAGCGCAAGGCGCTCCTCTACGTACGGCAGTCGTCGGCTTACCAGGTTTTGCACAACCGCGAGAGCGGCGCGCTGCAATATGCCATGCGCGATCGTCTGACCGCGCTGGGTTGGTCCGAGATCGAGGTGATCGATGACGATCTTGGCCGTTCCGCTGCGGGTGGGGTGCTGCGCGCCGGCTTTGAGCGGATGGTGGCGCAAGTGTGCCTCGGCAAGGTTGGGGCCGTCGCAGCGCGCGAGGTCTCGCGCTTCGCTCGCAACAGCCGAGATTGGCAACAGCTGATCGAGATGTGTCGGGTGGTCGATACGGTGCTGATCGATCAGGAGACGATTTATGCGCCCAGGCACGGCAACGATCGGCTTCTGCTCGGTCTCAAGGGCAGCCTCAACGAGTACGAGCTCGATCTGTTGCGGCAGCGCTCGCTCTCGGCCCGCTATGAGAAGGCACGCCGCGGCGAACTCGTCGTCAGCGCACCGGTGGGCTTCGTGAAGGCTGGCGATCGCTACGAGAAGGACCCGGACCGCCGCGTACAGGAGGCCATCGGACTGGTCTTCGACAAAGTCCTGGAACTTGGCAGCGCCCGGCAGGCTCTGCTCTGGTTCCACGAGCACGATCTCGATCTGCCGGTGAAGGGCAAGGATGGCGAGACGGCTTGGCGGCGTCCAAACTACGCCACCATCCACCGAATCATCGAGAATCCCATCTACGGCGGCGCCTATGCTTATGGTAAGACGGCCGTCGCGGCGGGCTATGATGGTACGGGCGTCAGCGTGAAGATTCGCCGCAAGGCGCGCAGCGATTGGCTGGCGCTGATGCCGAACGCCCATGAGGGCTATGTCAGCTGGGAGAAAGCCGAGACGATCCGCAAGATGGTGAGCAGCAATGTTCCCACCAGCCGCCATCACGGCGCGCCCAAGCACGGCGACGCTTTGCTGGCGGGCCTGCTCCGCTGCCGCCGTTGCGGGCGCAAGCTGACGCTCCGCTATTCGGGCGCAAAGCACCACATTCCACGCTACAGCTGCAGCCGCGGCTGGATGGATAATGGCGAGCCGCGTTGCATCGCCTTTGGCGGTCTGCGGGTCGATGATGCCATTGAGGAGGCGCTTCTCATGGTGGTTGGCCCTGGCGCCATTGCCGCGGCCATTGCCGCTGAGAAAGAAGCCAATCAGCGGCGGGATCAAGTGCGCGAAGCACTCAAGCGCGATCTCGAAGCGGCGCGCTTTGCAGCTGATCGGGCCTTCCGGCAATACGACGCCGCCGATCCGGCCAACCGGCTGGTGGCCGGCGAACTGGAAGCGCGCTGGAATAAGGCGCTCGCACGCGTGACGGAGGTTGAAGGCAAGATCGCCGCCCATGACGCCGCCACGCTCGCGCCCGTTCTCGATCCGGGATCGCTCGCCACGCTCGCGGCAGACCTCAAGACCGTCTGGGCCGCCCCTTCGACCGATGCGCGCCTGAAGAAGCGGATCGTCCGCACCGTCATTCATGAGGTGATCGCCGATATCGATCCGGAGGCGGCCGAGATCGTTCTGGTTGTCCATTGGATCGGC
>VAZQ01000632.1 GCA_005883115.1 Alphaproteobacteria bacterium
CTCGACAGCTTCCGCAAATACTCTCCACTGCGCGTTGGAGCTAAGCAAGAAGTCCTGGCTGTTGGCGATCCAGTTTCCGGATCGGGAGCAGCCGAGCCTTTATCCAATCACAGGCGGGGACACAGAAGGGCTGATGGCGAAGCTCACCGCGGCCCGAGACCGTTGGGCGAAGACGAGCGGTGCGCTGCCGATGATCACGCTCTGCTACGAAGTAGGCTATGACGCGTTCTGGCTGGCGCGGTTCCTTAAGACGCGCGGCATCGAGTGCCTTGTGATCGACCCCGGCAGTCTTCAGGTCAGCCGGCGCGGGCGTCGAGTTAAGACCGATCGAGTCGACGTCAAGACGCTGCTGCGTACGCTGATCGCCTGGTGCCGGGGCGAGCGGCATGTTTGGTCGCTGGTGCGCATCCCAAGTATCGACGAGGAGGATTTGCGGCGCTCGCACCGTGAGCGCAGCCGGCTAGTCCGCGAGCGGACCGCGCACATCAACCGGATCAAGGGACTGCTGTTCGCCCAAGGCATTCGCGGTATCAACGTCAAATCCCGATACCAGACATTAGCTGTCGACAAGCTCGTGACCGGAGATGATCACCGCCTGCCGCCACGACTCGCCGGCGAGATTGCACGGGAGATCCAGAGGCTTGCCATGGTACAGGAGCAGATTGCCGAGATCGAACGCGAGCGTGACGCGGCACCAACAACCTGCGAGGCAACCGAGCGCAAGCGTGATCTCCTGTCGCAACTGAAGAGCGTTGGGCCAACGATCTCCGCCTTCCTTTCGCGTGAAGTCTATTACCGCCAATTCGCCAACCAGCGGCAGGTAGGAAGCTTTCTGGGCCTTACTCCAAGCCCCTACGACAGCGGCGAGGAGGAGCACTGCCAAGGGATCTCGAGAGCGGGCAGTGGCCACGCGCGTGCCATTATGATTGAGGCCGCATGGCTGTGGATAAAGCATCAGCCGAAGAGTGCACTCACCCGATGGTTCGTTGAGCGCACTGCAGGCCAAAGCAAGCGTGTGCGGAAGATCATGATCGTTGCCGTTGCGCGCAAGCTAGCGATTGCGCTCTGGCGTTACGTCGAGCTTGGCCTGGTGCCGCAGGGCGCGATCATCAACCCGCCAATGACACGGAAAGCGAGGTCATAGGCTAATAGTTCCGACGCTCCTTCGTGTGGGCGTTGGGCGGGTCGGATGTGTGGCTGCCGAAACCCATCGCAGATTTGGCCTCGCCGATCTGCCGTTGTGCAGATGAGCCCCATCCTTCCCGCGCGATTGTCCGTGTATGCAGCAGAGTGGCAAGCCGTAACGGAGCTGCCGGATATAAGGTGATGCGATCATCGCACGAGCCCATGGACATCGACGCTGGACCTGCTGAACGCGCTCACCACGAGGAGAGCTGGAAGTCGCGAGCCGTTTGATATCGGTCGGGTACTCCGCAGTATAGCCGCGGGTGCTCGATCTCTTGAGGACAAGCCCTACGGACGGCTTGCTGTCGCGCCGGCCGAGAGTGTACTTGCGCCCGCGCTCACCGGATGTTCGTCCAATGGACGGCGCATTCCCTTGGCATTG
>VAZQ01000132.1 GCA_005883115.1 Alphaproteobacteria bacterium
ACGGCGGCAGGTTGAGGCCCGTCAGCCCGTCGGTAATGGCTTGCGGCACCCCGTTGATGGTCAGGATCCAGGAGAACAGCGCGGCAGTCGCGACGATGATCAAGATTTGGGCGGTAATGATGGCCGCCTGGGTGGCGGCATCCAGCACGTCTTTCCAGCTCATCTCGCGATAAACATAGCGTCCGACCAAGATCGCGTAGAGGCAGGCAAAGCCTCCCGCCTCGGTCGGAGAAAACCAGCCGAGATAAATCCCGGCGAGCACGAAGACCGGCATCAGCAGGGCCGGCCCCGCGTCCCACGTGGCTGCCAGAAGCCGCGCAAAATCGAATTCTCCGCGGGTCGGAACTCGCATCCGCAGAGCCATGATCACGACGTAGGCCGACATCATGAGGGCGATCAGCAATCCCGGCAGGATGCCGGCCGCGAACAGCTTTGCGATCGATTGCTCCGCTGCCATGCCGAACAGGATCATGGCGATGCTCGGCGGAATCACGATATCAATTGAGCCCGAGGAACTGAGCAGGCCTGAGGCAAACCGCACGCCGTAGCCGTCGCGGATCAGGACCGGATAGAGCGTTTTCCCGACCACCGCCACGGTCGTGGTGCTCGCGCCGGAGATCGCACCAATCAGCGTGCGGGCGCCGACGGTCGCAACCCCAAGGCTGCCCGGTATGCGACCGATCAGCGCCAGAACCCAAACGGTCAGCCGTTGCGCAATCCCGGAACCGCTCATCAACTCGCCGGCAAAAATGAAGAACGGGACAGCAAGCAACGCATAGTTCTCCATGCCCCCAAACATGATCTGGTGGAGGGCGACTGGGGGCACCGACAGAAACAACACGAATGTCGCAACCGCCCCGATCAGAAAGATTCCGAAAATGGGCGTGCCCAGCAGCAGCAGCGCTATGGGCATAACGGCCAGCGTCCAGATCATGTTAGCTTAGTCTTCGTTACGCCATGCGAGGTGACGAGCTCTATACCGCCGCTGACGACGAGCACGGCCGCCACTAGCGCCGTCGCCGCAAATCCCACGACCAGGGCCGAATGCGCGAATACCATGGGAAAGCCGATTGCCATGCTGGTCTGTCCAACCGCCGCTACACGCCGCGTGAAATCCAGGGACTGAACGGCCGCATACGCTGCGCCGACCGCGATAACGAGGTGGTGAAACATTGTGAGCGCAATGCGCGGGCGCTGCGCCAGTCGGTTCGCGAGAAAATCGAGCGCAATGTGCTGGCGGTTGATTGTCACCAGGATCATCCCGATCATCACCATCCAGATCATGGCGAAAACCAGGAGCTCATCGGCTCCAATGAGCACCACGCTGAACAGATACCGGCAAACCGCATTCGCAACGTTGAGCAGCATCATGGCGATGAGAAGCGCGCCGAGCAGCGTGCGCGTCGCAAATGCTGCAATCCGCGCAATCCGAAGCACGATCGCAGGCGGCACGGGAACGTGCAAATCGTTAAGCATGCTGCTGCGCTGCCGAGAACTCGATGTGCTTCAAATTTGAAACCTGAAGATGAACGTATTCAAGGCCGATGTTTATAGACCACACGAGAATTCAAGCGTTTCCAGGCCGTGTGCAAGTTGCAAGGATGGCGACTGCAGGAAAGTCGGCGCGGCGCCACGCCGATGAGTGTGATAGGCTCGCGCCGATTCAGTTGTTTCGGATTGCATCGCATGACGTGGAGGACGGGAAATGATCAACCTTAGTCTCAGGCTCGCAGTGCCCGCCTTCGTGCTTCTTGTCCACCTGAATTGCGCCGCCGTCGCGCAGGACAAATTGCGCATTGCTGGAGGATTGGCAGGGACGTGGGAGAATTCCTTTTCGGAGCTGGGGCAAAATGCCGGCTTCTTCAAGAAGCACGGGCTCGTGCTGGAGATTTTCTATACCCAGGGCGCTGGCGAAACCCAGCAGGCCGTGATCTCCGGCAGCGCCGATATTGGCACCGGGGTCGGCACATTCAACACGTTTGGAGCCTTTGCCAAAGGAGCGCCGATCCGAGTGATCGCGGCAACGCACACGGGTGCGAAGGACCTCACTTGGTACGTGAAAGCAGACTCACCCATTAAGGACAAGAAGGATCTCGCAGGCAAGAGTGTCGCCTACTCCACAACCGGATCATCCACCTATGGCGCTGTGCAGGCTTTTCAGAAAGTGTTCGGTGTCACCTACAAGCCCGTAGCGACTGGTAGCCCCGCTTCCACTCTCACCCAGGTTATGAGTGGCCAGATCGACGTCGGTTGGACCTCACCGCCGTTCGCGGTCGATCTCTTGCAGGAAGGAAAAATCCGGCAGATCATGCGCGCAAGCGACGTTCCCGAATTGCGAAATCAGACTGCGCGCTTCATGACGGCGAACGCTCTCGCCATCGAGTCACGCAGGGCCGTCTTCGTGCGTTATCTGCAGGCCTACCGCGAGGTGGTTGATTGGATGTATGCGGACAAGGCTGCGGTGAAGGCTTTTGCGGATTGGGCCCACATTCCGGAGGCGATCGCCAGATTGGCGCCGGAAGATTATTATCCGAAAAATAACGTCTTGCCCGACCGGATCGAGGGTCTCGATCTGGCAATGGCGGACGCGGTGAGCTTTAAGTACATAGCCATGCCATTGAGCAAAGAACAGCTCGCGACGCTGATATTGGTTCCCTTCAAATAGCTGTAGTGGTGATCGATAGCGCCCTGTGTTACGCTTCAACAACGTGTGTCACCCCGGATTTTGAGGCAGCGATCCCATGAGCAAATCATCGACCGCCGCGCGTCGACTTCCGAACCGCGAGGCAGCGCTCGAATCGCTCTACAGCGATATTTCCGCAAAGAGCATGTTCCCCTTCTGGGCGAGCTCAACCGACGTCGCGCATGATGAAATCAAGCAGCTGATGGGCACGCAAAAGGCCGTGCCCCATCGGTGGAGTTACAAGAACGACATCGAGCCGATCCTGTTTCGGGCCGCCGAACTGGTCACGATGGATGACTCGGAGCGCCGTTCGCTCATTCTGGTCAACCCCGGCCTGTCGCCACGGCGCGCGACAGTGAGCACGATGTACACCGCGTACCGGCTCAATGACGCCAACGAGGTGATGCCGCCGCACCGACACTCGCCCAATGCCATTCGATTCGGCCTGACCGGCAAAGGCAATTTTACCGGCGTCGGCGGTGAGGACATCACCTTCGGTCCGGGCGACATGGTGCTCACGCCGGTCGACACCTGGCACAACCACGGCAACGTTGGCAACGAGCCGGCAATCAACCTCTCGGTGCTCGACCTGCCGCTGGTTGAGACGCTCAATGCCGTCTATTTCGAGCATGATTACACGGAGAAGGTCGACGGCAAGCCCGTCAAGAAGAAGCAGCAGACTGCAACCGTGCCGACCGACTACTCGGCGCGGGCCTATGATCATGGCGGTCTCAAGCCCCGCTTCCTCCAGCACCAGCGCGGCGCCGGATTTTCCTCGCCGATGTACGTCTATCGTTGGGAAGCGATGCAGGAGCTGATCGAGCGCTTCATAGATTGGGACGGCGATCCCTACGAGGCGCTGTCGATCGAATATACCGACCCGCTGACCGGCGGCCCGGTGTTCAAGACCATGACATTCTTCGCGCAAGTGCTGCGCCCTGGGGAGAAAACTCGCCCGGTCCGGCAGACTGCAAGCCTGCTAGTTGCTCCGTTCGAGGGCAAGGGATACTCGATCATTGACGGCAAGCGTTTCGATTGGGAAAAATTCGATAATCTCGCAGTGCCCGGCGGTTCCTGGTTCGAGCACATCAATGGCGACCAGAAACGACCGGCAATCCTGTTCGTCGCCAGCGACGAGCCCGCGTTGAAATGCTTCCACCTGTTCAAGAAGTGGGGTCGTGACTCCGCCGGCCATATCGTGAAGCTCGCCTGATCCCGGCGTCAGTCATCGGCAGCGCACCGGCGGCGGGTCACTCCGACCAACGCATCCCACCCTGGCAAGTGTCGTGTCGAGTCAATCGAACACCACCTTAGTGTCGCACTTTGACTGCCCGGGCGGAGGGCAGGTTTGGGTTGAGGGCACGACCCTCTATATCGGTCACATGCGCTGGCCGAACGGCACCACCATCGTGGACGTGGCCGATCCGCGCCACCCACGCCAGCTCGCGACCATTGACCTGCCGCAGGGCTGGCATTCCCACAAAGTGCGGGTGGCGAACGGCATCATGATCGTCAACCACGAGCAATTGGGCGAGAGCGGATCGGCCGAATTTGGCGGCGGAATAGGGATCTACGACGTCTCGTGCCCGAGCACCCCGAAGCTGATTACCAAGTGGCGGACGGCTGGTCGCGGCGTGCACCGTTATGATTTCGACGGTCGCTACGCCTACCTCTCGCCGACAGTCGAGGGCTATGTCGGCAACATCATGATGATCCTCGATCTCGCCGATCCCGCTCGTCCGGTCGAGGTGGGGCGGTGGTGGATCCCGGGTCAGTGGAAGGCGGGGGGAGAACCTTATCCCTGGCACGACTGGCCCGCGCCGCGTTGCCACCATCCACTGCGCATGGGCAATCGCCTCTATGTCAGCTACTGGCACCACGGGCTGTTCATCCTGGATATTTCCGACATGTCGCGACCGAAAGCGGTGGCGCATGCCAACACCAGCCCAGCGTTTGCGCACCCGACGCATACCTGTCTGCCGATTGCGCACCCGCTCAAGGGCCGCCGCATCATGGTGGTCGCGGACGAGGACGTCGCCAAGCTGCGGCCGTCGGCACCTTCCTTCTCCTGGATTTACGACATCACGCTCGAGCAATTGCCGGTGCCGATCGCAACATTCCAGGTGCCCGGGCTCGACGTTGACGGCAGCCCGCAATCGCCGATGAGCGGTTGCCACCAGCCGGCGGAGCGTTTCCGCGGCACCGTGATTCCGTTCGCGTGGTTCGCGCAAGGCCTGCGCCTAGTTGACATCGCGGACCCGTTCGCTCCGCGCGAGGTCGGCCATTTTCTACCCGATCCAGCAGACGGCGAGGATCGCCCATCCTCCAATGACGTCACGGTCGACGATCGCGGACTGATCTATCTCGTGGATCGCGTCCGCGGGGTCGACATTATCGAAGCGACCGGAGCGCAGTGAGGATGCCAAAGGATGCAAGCGCTGCCTGCAAGGATATCTATCCGATCGGAAAGAAAAATCCGAACCTGCCATTTCATCCGGCGGTGCGCGCGGGCGACTTTATCTTCATTTCGGGCCAGGTTGCGAAGGATGCTGACGGCAACATGATCTCGGGAACGATAGAGGAAGAAACGCGGGGCACGATTGAGGCTATTCGTCTAATTCTCGCGGAAGAGGGAGCGACACTGTCCGATGTCGTGCGGGTCACGACCTATCTCGAGGATGCCCGCGACTTCGGCCGCTACAATCGGGTATTCGGCAAACAGTTCAAGGATGCCGTGCTGGCACGCACCACGGTCGAGGCACGAGCGGTGATCAACACCAAGATCGAAATGGACGCCATTGCGTACAAGCCGCGCAGTGGATGATGTGTTACGCGAAGCCACGCACTGAGGCATTAAGGAGGACGACGTGATCAGATTGCTCGGCCGACAAACGTCGGGGAACGTGCAGAAGATCATCTTCTGTCTGGAGGAACTCGGTTTGCCCTATATACGGGAGGACTACGGACGTCAGTTCGGCAATACGTCGACCGAGGCATACCGCAACCTCAATCCCACCGCGAAGGTGCCGACTTTGGTCGACGGCGAGCTCATTATCTGGGAATCTCACACGATCCTTCGCTATCTCGCCGCGGTGTATGGGTCGACGCTGACCGGCGCGACGGCGGCGGAGCGCAGCATGGCCGAGCGTTGGATGGACTGGCTGCTCGGCGCGCTCAATACGCCCTATGTCGCCGTATTCAAGGATGCCAAGAAGGTGCCCGCGGAGCGTGCGCCCGATTTTACCGCGCAAAGTGCCGATCTTCTCGCCCAACTCAAAATACTCGATGGCCACATCGCGGGGCGCGATTGGTTCGCCCTCGATCGCTTCACCATCGCTGACATTGCGCTCGGCTCGATCGTGAAGCGGTGCCTGGAGTTTCCGATCGAGCGCCCGGCCTATTCGGAACTCGAGCGCTGGCAGAGTGCGATCGATGCACGACCGGCTTTTGCGGTGGCGATCGGCGCCAAGCCAAGCTTGCTAACGTCGGCGGCATGAGCGCAGGCGAGCTGGATGACGGCAGAGCGCGTACGAGGAAGCTGTGTCCGTTCGCCTCACCTCGAGAGCGAATGAACCTGTCGTTCGCGACAATTCCATGAGGACTCATTGGCTGGCTTGAGAGGATTTGAATGCGCAAATGCCGGCCGCAAGTGGATATGAGCAGCCCATCTCGCTGTGATGCACAGTTTGTGTCGTTCTTAAACGGAAAGCGTCGCGTGTTGCGATTTATGATCACGCTCGTGACCGGGTTGGTCGCCAGTCTCAACAGCGTGGCTGTGGCGTCTGCTCAGACTTATCCGCAGCGGGCGGTCAAGTTCATCCTGCCGTTTGGTCCCGCCGCCGGGGCCGATATCAGCGCTCGGCTGCTCGGAGAAAAGCTCGCAGCGCGCTGGGGCAAGCCGGTGGTCATCGAAAACCGGCCGGGCGGCGACGGCCTCGTCGCCATCAACGCATTCACCAGTAGCAACGACGAACACACGCTCTTGTTCGTTCCGGCTTCGACCTTCACTGCGCATCCATATACGCACGAAAAACTACCTTACGATGCGGAGCGCGACCTGCTTCCGATCACGAACGTTACGACCATTGTGATTGCGCTTTCGGCACCGGCATCTCTGAACGTCAAGACACTCGGCGAATTCATTGCGCTCGCCCGCGCAAAGCCAAATACGCTCAACGTGGCCGCCGCCGCTGGCAATTCCGACCTGATCTTGTCGGCTTTCATCAAGACCCAGGGCTTACCAGTGGCGCGCGTGCCGTACCGTGACATTCAGCAAGCACCGAGCGACCTGGCCGAAGCCCGCATCCACCTTTTGATGTCGTCCTACGCGACCATGCTTCCGCTGGTTCAAGCCGGCAGCCTTAGGATCTTGGCGGTGACCAGCCGCAAGCGGGTGGGAATCGCCGCCGATACTCCAACCGTCGCCGAAGCAGGATACCCATATCTCGGACTAGACAGTCTGATTGGCATATACGGGCCGCGCGGAATGTCGATGGCGCTGCGCGAAAGCATTGCCGCCGACGTCCGTACCGTCATTGAGGCCGATCCGACGATCGCAAGCCGGCTAGCGGTGTCCGGCCAAGTCGTCGATTTGCGTGGCCCGCACGAGTTCGCCGCCGGCATTAAGGAGATCCGCGACCAGCTCGCCGCGATCGCGCAAACGCTCGGGATAAAAGCCGCACAGTGAGCCGCGACTTTGCTCTCCCGAGATAGTTGCCCGGCATACCTAACGACTGGCTTGGTGACCGGCCACTCAGCACTCAGTGGTGTGCGCTCCTGGCGAAATGTTTCAGCTCAGTATTGAATCGCAGCGGTTCTTCCAGGAAGGGTGCATGACCGACCCCCTCGAACCACGACGCTTCCGCGCTCTTGCAGTGTTTCAATATGTAGTCGGCCATTGCAGGCAGCACGACTGTATCTGAGCGGCCATGAGTAACCAGGACGGGCACCGTAATGCCTTGAAGGAGCGATGCAAAATCAAGTTCGCGTTGTGTCATGGCGCTGCGCACACTCGGTCTTACGACCATATTGAAAGCCAGGATCTGCTCGAAATCATCCTGTGAGATTGGCTTGACGATGCAAGCGCGCAAGAACCTGCGAATCGCGGCAATACTGGTTGGAAGATCGTCCTGACAGGCGCCTGGTGCGTTATCCAGAAAACCCGGGCCCAAAAGCGCACCAAAGGCCTGCGGACCAAGGACCACAGCTGCGTCGACAAAATTGATCCCGGCAATCTTCTCTTGGCCATTTCTGCGCACATAGTCCGAAATGATGTAACCTCCATATGACCAACCCACCAATATGGGCCGATCAAGTGCAAGTTCATCAATGACGGCAGCGATGTCATCGGCCCACTTGTCGCCATCAGTATACTGCTCTACCTGCACTGGTGCATCGGACATGCCGTGACCACGAAGATCGAGAGCGACGATGCGAGTCTCATTGTTGAGTGTGCTTTCATATTGCTTTGACCAACAGAGATGGCTTTGCGACCAGCCATGAATCAACAGAATTGGAATCCCGGTCAATTTTCCATACTCGCGCACATGCAAATTGACGCCTCCGGCACCTCTGATCGTGTGAATCTTCATTACCCTTCCTCCGGCAAAGAGGTTAAAGAGGTTAATGCGAATCGAGGACGAAGGACTTGATCGAAAAGTCCTCGCATTTGATGAGTGCTCATTTGCCAATCTGCGTATAACCCGCTTCGTCCACTGATCCGCTTCGGCACAGAGGACTGGATTTTTCGACGTTACGACAACTTCACTTCGCTGATTTGAACGATCGGCTGGACGGCTGAATAGTTAGGAATATCGGCCATGATCGTCGCCGCGTGCGGCACGAATGCCGCCTGGAACGACTCCACAGAGTCAAACAGCAGGTGTCCCATCGCGGCATATGTTGGCTG
>VAZQ01000633.1 GCA_005883115.1 Alphaproteobacteria bacterium
TGCGATCAATTCAAGTCGCGACATGCTTGAGAAGCTCAAGCGCGAGATTGTACGCTTAGCAGGTTCGATAATTCGTCAAGAGGTCGTAGACCATGGACTGAATGCAGCGATGACCGCTTGGCATCTGACGGATTGGACGTGGAAGGAAATTAAAGACTCGCCGCGGCTGCGTAGCCTCACAACGAGAGCCGGGACGCCGATCAGAGAACTCAAGCAATTTCAAGAATTCGTCAAAAGAGATTGCACCGAGTTGGCCTATTGCGAAGGCATAGCCGTCTACACGAAACATTTCGGATTCTCGAAGCTCCCGGTGTTTTCCACCAAGGTGACCGAGCGATTTAGGATAAGTTCAGACCCAATTGGGAAGGACGGCGGAGCTAAGCTGCATGAGTTCTCGGCAACCGGCGAGAGCATTAGCTATACGGCACAGGCCTCTGCTATACGGCACAGGCCTCTGAGCTGTGGATTACCGATGGAAGCTCACTAACACCGGCCGCAGAAATCCTAGAAAACGCGTTCCAATGGTGGCGCAAATTCATCGACGAAATGTC
Source organism: Alphaproteobacteria bacterium (assembly GCA_005883115.1). GTDB lineage: Bacteria > Pseudomonadota > Alphaproteobacteria > Rhizobiales > Xanthobacteraceae > VAZQ01. Next base: position 552 of record VAZQ01000633.1, read on the forward strand.
GATATCGTAACCGTCACGCCTCCCGCCGCCAGCTCTTGGCGAAGGCGGCCATGGCGGCCTCGCGCGTCGGCTATAGCCGTGCGTCGGCGTGCCCGGGCGGCGGCGGTGGCGGCTTCGGTGGCCTCGGGGGCGGCGGCTTCGGTGGCCTTGGCGTCAGCATGAGCGCGACTCATCCGAGTATGGCCGCCCGGGCGGTTGGCAAGCGACCGAACCATCCTACGCCTTCTGGGCGCAGAATTGCTAATTCGCTATGGCAGCGAATGCTTCCGATCGCGCGGAGATCGTCGCCGTTCAACGGCCCGACCGTGTTCGCACACGCATGTAGGGAACTAACCTAAAATGGCCTACAGCTCGGCTCGCCGCACGAGAGGCATCAGATGGTCGGCATCAATGAAGAGCTAGAGGCAGCAGAGGCGGCGAAGGCCGCGCTATCGGCGATTAATCCGAACAGCCAGGCAACGATCAGAATACTACGGCAAGCCAAGTACGTTGCGGCTTTGGCAATGACAACCCTTCCAAGCGATAAGCCTCTTAATGATGCACGCCATGCAGTCGTAATTACACTCTCTGATCTCGTGCGGGCACTTGAAACGGATCCAACACCACAATTCGAGAAGATCGACACGGCTAAAGGCGCTATCCGAAGTTTGGAGTGGACCTTGAAGGCGAGACAAGAATTGCGACTGAGATGCCTCGCTGAGGGTGATCAGGCTTAAAACACCGCTACATCCGCTGCTAAAGCCTAGCGTCGGAGAGCCAAACGCGGAGCGCTCGCCTATCCGCTGGCGTTACGCCACACTTTCGTCAATTGCAGGTTGTTCCTTCGTATATCGAGATGAGCCGGGAGGAGTTTGATGTCATCTCGATCAGAGCGCTACCTCGCAAATGCGGAGAAGTGCCAGCAGTCGGCCGATGCCGCGAACACTTCTGGGACTAAACGGCTGTACGGAGTGCTGGCAAGCCAATGGCGGCAGTTAGCCGATGAGGCCGAGTGGACAGACAAGATAGTATCGCAGCCTCTGTTGGAAATCCGCCATGCTGACTTCCTTCAGCAGATCGACAAGGCTGAATGCGCAATCCAAGAATTTGGAAAGGTTCTTGCTGCGAACAACCGAGGGCCATGAATCGATTATTTTCGGCCCGAAGCAGCGGTGATCCGACACTTCCAAGAGTGGATGCCGTATGGGCTGTTCGTGCCGGAGGTGCCTTAAGAGGCTAATCACTCGATCACCGCGTTCGGCTGTCGCTTAAGGGACGTTATGGAATGTCGGCGATGCAGAGGACAGGCTTATCCCGCCTTGATGTTGATTGCCTGGATCACTTTGCCCCACTTCTCGGTTTCGTCGGCGATGAACTTGCCGAAATCGGCCGGGGACAACGCAAACACAGCGCCGCCGAAGTCGGCGAGCCGCGCCTTCAACTTCGGATCGGCAAGGCCCGCATTGATCTCGACGGCCACACCCTTTGGCGCGCCCACGCCGTACCACGCGGTCACCTCGTAGCCTGTGACAAACTCGCCTACGCTCGGAATGTCCGGTAGCGCCTCCGCGCGCATTGCGCTGGTGACCGCGAGCCCGAGTAGCTTGCCCGTTCTGATGTACTCGATCGACGAGGGAAGAGAGGGGACCGAGACCTCGACTTGTCCACCGAGCAAGGCTGTCAGTGCGGGGCCGTTACCGCCAAAAGGCACGTGGACCAGGTTGACGCCAGCCATCATCTTAAACAGCTCTCCAGCGAGATGGCTAATGGTCCCGATTCCCGGCGAGGACATGTTGACCTTGCCTGGATTGGCCTTCGCGTAGTCGATGAACTCAGGAATCGTCTTGGCTGGGAACAATGGATTGGCCAGCATGGCCTGTGGCTGCCGCGTGATGCTCGAAACCGGCGCAATGTCGCGGATGAAATTGAAATTGAGCTTCTGATAGAACGTAGCGTTAATTGCG
>VAZQ01000133.1 GCA_005883115.1 Alphaproteobacteria bacterium
TCGCCGTAGGCCGCGTGGAAACGAAAGAATCGCAGGATGCGCAGATAGTCCTCGGCAATGCGCCGTCCCGCATCGCCGATGAAGCGCACGCGCCGCGCCTCGATGTCGGCCAGGCCGCCGACGTAGTCGTGAAGGGTTCCGTTGCGAGAGAGCGACAGCGCGTTCATGGTGAAATCGCGGCGCTCGGCGTCGCGTTTCCAATCGCGGCCAAAAGCCACTTTGGCACGACGACCGAAGGTCTCCACATCCTCGCGTAAGGTGGTGACTTCGAACGGATGTCCGGCGCCGACGACCGTCACAGTGCCGTGCTCCATGCCGGTGGGCACCGCCTTAAAGCCTGCCGCCGCGGCGCGGCGGATCACCTCGCTCGGCGGCGCGGTGGTGGCGATATCAGTATCACCGTGCGGCTCGCCGAGAAGTGCATTGCGCACTGCGCCGCCGATAACGCGAGCCTCCTCGCCTTCGCTGTCGAGTGCGGCGAGGATGTCGCGCAGTGGCGCCTCTCGCAGCCAAGCGGCATCCACCCGGCGGCTTGCTTGTGTCACTTCGTCCCGCCCGGCACGAAGCGGCCGTCCTCCATATGGGCCGGAACATAGGTCGAGCCCGGGGGCGAGCCGCCCCACTGCGCCAGTACGATGAAGCTGCCGATCATGAGCACGAGCGCTGCCATCACGAGCCAGGCGAGGCGCGGCAGGCTCCAGGAGTCGGGATGCAGCACGCCCGCCTGCGTCGCCCACAAGAAAACGGCGTAGACGAGGAACGGCGCCAGAAACAACGCGATCTCGGTGAGCGCGGGGCGAATCATCGTTCTGCTGTCCCGGACGAAAGCTCAAACCAGATCCATTCGGCCAAATTAGTCCGCATAAATGCGCTCGTACAAATTCCGCAAGATGCCCGCGGTGACGCCCCAGATGTAGCGCTCGCCGAACGGAATGGCGTAATACCTTCGCGTCATGCCCTTCCAATCGCGGCTGTGCAGCGCGTGGTTTTGTGCATCCATGAGGAAAGCGAGCGGCACCTCGAACGCCTCGGCGACTTCCGCCGTCGACAACACCAGCTTGTAGTCGGGACCAACACGCGCGACCGTCGGCAGGATGCGATAGCCGGAGAAGGTGAGATAGAGATCGAGATAGCCGATCGGCTCGATCAGTGGGCGGGCAAGCCCGATCTCCTCTGCCGCCTCGCGCAGTGCGGCATCGGCCGGCGTGCAGTCATGCGGATCGATTTTTCCGCCGGGAAACGCGATCTGCCCTGGATGGCTCGGAAGCTCGGTGCGCAGCGTGAGCAACACCGTGGGCTCGCTGCGATCAACCACTGGAACGAGCACCGCCGCCGGTCGCGTCGCCTTCACCCCAGCGCGCTCCCATACGGCGGGATCGAGATCAAGATCGCCACGCTGAGCCTGCGCTGCCAGATCGTTGAGCGCGGCCGGCACGTCCAGGGTGAGCCGCGCGCGCGCGCGATGAAAGAAATCCTCGCTCATTGCGCCGCTCGGCCGCGCCATGTCCGTCATCGCAAATCCCGCAAGTTCGCAGCCGGCGCCATGGCGAAGAACTCTCCCCCAGAGGCAATGCCGAACACGCGCTCGCCTCCGATCATGCGCTCCTCGCCAAGGTCGACGAGATCGTAGAACAGCGCGCGCGTCACCTTGGCCCAGAGGTTGCGGCGGACATGGAGATAAGGCTTGAGCCCCCCTGTTTCCGGTTCGGGCTCGAAGCGCAACGTGTGATCGCGCCCGCACGCTACCCAGTCGTCCACATTGGTGCGAAAATGCAGCACCTGGCCTTGTGCAGTCTTTTCCGCTTTGAGCTCGACGGCGAGGAATGGCGCGTCTTCGACGACGATGCCGCATTTCTCCACCGGCGTGACCAGAAAATATTTGTCGTTCTCGCGCTTGAGGACCGACGCGAAGAGCTTCACCAGCGCCGGACGGCCGATCGGGGTTTTGAGATAGAACCAGGTGCCGTCGGACGCGATGCGCATGTCGAGGTCGCCGCAAAACGGCGGATTCCACAGGTGCACCGGCGGAGGCCCCTTGCGCGAGGCGTCGCGCGCCGTGCCTGCGATCGCATCGAATCCCGCCTGGTCCGTCTTCTGCGCCATGGTTGCGATCTGTGCCCGGAATAACGTCGGATCAAGTCTAACATGTCGTCACTGTTTGCGGATCGAGTGGACGGCTATCAATCCTCGCGCATTCAACGACGCCCCGCCTGCGACGACATGTTAAATGTCGATGTGAAAGCCCACCTCGGAGAGGTCCTCGCGGGGAATCTTGAAGAAATCGGGGGCACGACTCGCGATGCGAGCGAGGAAGGCAAAGATCGCAAACGGTATCGCCGCCATCGCCGAGCTCCTTGCACGGCGGACCACGATTTCATGTGCGATGTAATAATACACGTGACCGAGATCGATCTCGAGGCCTAGCGCCTTGCAATTCCTGAGTGCTGCGGGAACGTCCGGCGTCTGCATGAAGCCGAGCCGCACCTGAATGCGATAGATCCCGTGGCCGAGGCGTTCGATTGAATGCCGCTCTGCCACGGGCACCCGCGGCCGCCGGTCGGCGAGGAAGGTCATCAGGATCAGCCTCTCGTGCATGACGCTATTGTGCTTGACGTGGTGCAGCAGCACCGGCGAGGCACCGTGCTCCACCTTGGTCAGCCACACCGCCACGCCCGGGACTCGCGCGACCACCATCTCGTCGATGTTCGCGACGAACTGCTCGAGCGGCATCGACATCTCCTGCAGGCGGTGGCGCACGAGCGAGGAGCCCTGCCGCCAGCAGAGCATCAATCCCACCATCGCGCCGCCGACGGTGATCGGAAACCAGCCGCCGTCGACGATCTTCAGAGAGTTGGAGGCGAGAAAGGTCGCGTCGACCGCGCCAAAGACCACGATGATGAAGATCGCGAGCGCGGGCGGCCAGCTCCAGCGCTCGATCGCCACGCGATAGAGCAGGATAGTCGTCACCAACATGGTTCCGGATACGGCGATGCCGTAGGCGCCGGCCAGATGCTGTGATGTCTTGAACAGCACGACGACGAGCAAGCTGCCGATCATCAGCAGCCAATTGGCAGTCGGCACATAGATCTGCCCGGCTTCCTCGGGCGATGTCGGCACGATCCGCATGCGCGGACAAAGCCCAAGCTGCATCGCCTGGCGAGTGAGGGAGAAGACGCCCGAGATGAGCGCCTGGGACGCAATGATGGTCGCCAGCGCAGCCAGTCCCACCAGCGGCATCAACGCCCAACCCGGGGCCAGTTTGTAGAACGGGCTGTCGATTGCCGTAGGATCGGCAAGCACGAGCGCGCCTTGACCGAAATAGTTGAGCAGCAGCGCCGGCAGCACCAGAGCGAACCAAGCGCGGCGGATGGCAGTCGGGCCGACATGGCCCATGTCGGCGTAGAGTGCTTCCGCGCCGGTGAGCGCAAGGAAAGCGCCGCCCATCACGGCGAAAGCGACGAGCGGATTGGCGAATATGAAACGCGCGGCCTCGCCCGGGCTCACCGCTTTGAGAATGGCGGGCGCTGCATAAATATTGACCGCGCCGAGTAGGCCGATAGCCAGGAACCAGCCGACCATGACCGGGCCGAACAGGCGCCCGATGTTTGCCGTCCCGCGTCGCTGCAGCATGAACAGCCCGACAAGGATCGCGAGCGTCAGGGGCAGGATGAGCGGCTCGAAGGCGGGGTGACCAGCTTGAGACCCTCCATCGCCGAAAGCACGGAAATCGCCGGCGTGATCACGCCGTCGCCGTAAAGCAGCGCCGCGCCCGTAATGCCAAGCAGGACAAGGATCGAAACGCCGCGACCGTTCGCGATGCGCCCGGACGTTACCAACGACAGCAGCGCCAAAATTCCCCCTTCGCCGTCATTGTCGGCGCGCAGGACCAGGACGACGTATTTGAGCGACACCATCATCATCAGCGCCCAGAAGATGAGCGAGACGATGCCGAGCACGTCGGAAGCGGTCGGCAGCGCGTGGCCGGTGGCCCCAAGCGTGACGGACAGCGTGTAGAGCGGGCTCGTGCCGATATCGCCGAACACGATCCCGACCGCGGTGAGCGCGAGGAAAGCGGGGCTGGCCTTGTGCGGCTCGCTCCCACGGGGAGCGGATCGTTGCGAGGCGCCACGCTTGGCGATCACGGCTCCATCTCCTCACCGATCCCAAAGGTCAGGGAGCCACGTCGCCTCACGATGAGTTGAGTACACCCGCGCTGTTGGTCTGCCATTGTCTGCCTGGAACTTGTGTGGTGACCGGCTGTTTCCTTAGGTCGTAGGAGTGAACTTATCCCCTGCTCGGCAAAGCCGGGGTTGGACCGAAAAGCCTAAGAAGTTCAAGCGCTCACGAGCTTTATCGCGCCGCCGGGGTCCTGGGGCGATCGAGGCAGACCTGCGCCGAGGCGGGATCGCACCAGTGAAAAATAGCGTAGTCTCCTGCAGTTGTGAGGGATTCGAGGCGACAGCCGCTGCGCGCCTGCGTCGATGGGCGCATGGCCCGAATGTTGCACGTTTTTTGATCAAGTCCGATGGGTCTGGCGACACGATCCGAGCCATAGCTGACCCGCGCAATGGATCGAAGAGAAGGAGCTGATCTCATGGCCGCAGCCACCGATGGGCTGGAAAACCTCGAAGACATGATCGTGCGCCAAGCGGAAGCGACCGGCGCCCAGGTCGCTGCCGCGAAAGCAGCGATCGGCAATGTGATCTTCGGGCAGGACCCGGTGGTGGAGCAGGCGCTCATCACCGTGCTCTGTGGCGGCCACGCGCTGCTGATCGGTCTCCCCGGCCTCGCCAAGACCAAGCTGGTCGAGACCATGGGCATCGTGCTCGGGCTCGACGCCCGCCGCATCCAGTTCACGCCGGACCTGATGCCGTCCGACATCCTCGGCAGCGAAGTGCTGGACGAGAGCCCTGGCGGCAAGCGCAGCTTCCGCTTCATCCCCGGTCCGATCTTCGGCCAGTTGCTGATGGCGGACGAAATCAATCGGGCGAGCCCACGCACGCAATCCGCACTGCTGCAGGCCATGCAGGAGCACCACGTCACGGTCGCCGGCAATCGTCACGACGTCCCGCGTCCGTTCCACGTGCTCGCGACGCAGAACCCCATCGAGCAGGAGGGCACCTACCCGCTTCCGGAGGCGCAGCTCGATCGCTTCCTCATGCAGATCGACGTTTACTACCCGGACCACGAGGCCGAGCGCAAAATCGTGTTCGACACCACCGGCACCGAGGAGAGCAAGCCCAAGCCGACCATGACCGCCGACGAGCTAATGGCGGCGCAGCGTCTCGTACGGCGCCTACCGGTCGGCGAATCGGTGGTGGACGCGATCCTCAACCTCGTGCGCTCGGCGCGCCCCGGTCCCGAGACCGGCGAGATCGGCAAGTTGATCTCCTGGGGTCCAAGCCCGCGCGCGAGCCAAGCGCTGATGCTGGTGGCGCGCGCCCGCGCGCTGATCGAGGGGCGACTCTCGCCGTCGATCGACGATGTCCTCGCCATGGCCGAGCCGATCCTCAAGCACCGCATGGCGCTCACCTTTGCCGCGCGGGCCGATGGCGAGAGCACGGAAGGCGTCATCGGCAAGCTCAAGGCCCGCATCGGATAGTCGGATGGCACCGGTAAAGCAGCGGGCGGACAAGCACGAGATCAGAGCAACGCAGCGCGCGAGCGGGGAAGCCCGTTCGCTCGCGCAAACCATGCCGCGCCTAATCCTCGAGGCGCGCCGCATCGCCGCCACCGTCATCCACGGACTGCATGGCCGCAAGCGCGCGGGTCGCGGAGAAAATTTCTGGCAGTACCGCCGCTTCCTCTCGGGCGAGCCGGCGCGCCGCGTCGATTGGCGCCGCTCCGCCCGCGACGAGCACCTTTATGTGCGCGAGCAGGAATGGGAGGCGGCGCATACGGTCTGGCTGTGGCCGGATCGCTCCCCTTCCATGCAGTTTCGCTCGCAGCTTGCCGAAGACTCCAAGCTCGATCGATGTTTGGTCGTCGCCTTCGCGCTCGCCGAAATTCTCGTCGAGGCAGGCGAGCGCGTCGGCATACCCGGCCTGGTGCGGCCGACCGGCAGCCGTAATGTGTTGGACAAGATGGCGAATGCGATCGTTCACGACGTTACCGAACGGCCAAGCCTTCCGCCGCTGTTTTCGCCCTCCTCGCTCGCCGAGATCGTCGTGGTCTCCGATTTCTGGAGCCCGATCGCGCAAGTGCGCGCGACGCTAGCGCAGCTCTCGGCGACCGGCGCGCACGGGCACACAGTGCAGATCGTCGATCCTGCGGAAGAAACCTTCCCCTATTCCGGGCGCGTCGAGTTCATCGAGCCGGAAGGCGCTGGATCCATCACCGCCGGCCGCGCCGAAGCTTGGAAGAGCGATTACGAAACGCGCGTGGCACGTCATCGCGCGGAAATCCGCGCCGAGACCGACAAGCTCGGCTGGAGCTTCACCATCCATCGCACCGACCGGCCGGCGACCGAATTGTTGCTCGCGCTGCACGCGCGGCTGGGCGCGCCGCCTCCCGGCGCGGTAGTCAGCGGCCGCTTGCGCTTCGCGGGGCAAATCGGGAGGCGCGCATGATCGCGGGGCTTCCGCTCGCTTTCGCGCAGCCGCTCGTTTTGCTCGCGCTGCTGAGCCTGCCCGTTCTGTGGTGGCTGCTGCGGCTCATTCCGCCGCAGCCGCGCCGTATCGCATTCCCGCCGACGCGGCTTCTCTTCGACATCGCGCCGAGGGAGGAGACGCCGCAGCGCACGCCGTGGTGGCTCACGCTGCTGCGCCTGACCCTCGCCGCCTTGGTGATCATCGCGGCGGCCGGGCCATTGTGGAATCCCCCGGTTGCGGGCTCGGCTCGCAACGGGCCGCTCGCGCTGTTGATCGATGACGGCTTCCCGGCAGCGGGCACGTGGGATATGCGCATGCGCAGCGCCGAGGATCTCATCGCGCGCGCGGAAACCGATCATCGCGGCGTTGCACTGATCCCGCTCTCCGAACCGGCACGCGACGTCTCCTTCGAGCCGCCGGCTGCAGCGCGCGTGCGTCTCAAACAAATCAAGCCGAAGCCATACGCGGTCGAGCGCGCGGATGCGCTGCCGGCGCTCGGGCGTTTCCTCGCTGCCACGCCCGAGGTCGAGCTCGTTTGGCTTAGCGACGGCGTCGATCTGGGCGGCGGCAACGATTTCGTCGCGGCGCTCGGGCGATTGATCGAGCAACACCCGATCACCGTAATCGAGGGCGGCATCCCGACCGCGCACGCCCTGACCGGTCCCGACAACGCGGCGGGCGCGCTGACCGTGAAGGTCTTGCGCGCGAGCAACGGCGGCGCCGAAACCGGCACCGTACGCGCGCTCGACCTCAAGGGGCTGCCGCTCGGCGATACATCGTTCGCGTTCAAGGACGGCGAGCGCGAGAGCGAGGCCGAGCTCGCGCTGCCCGTCGAGATCCGCAACGACATCGCGCGGCTGGAAATCGCGGCCGAGCGCTCCGCCGGCGCGGTGGCGCTGCTCGACAAGCGCTGGCGCCGGCGCTCCGTCGGCGTGGTCACCGGCTCGAGCGTCGATACCGCCCAGCCGCTGCTCGCCTCGACCTATTATCTCGCTCGCGCGCTCGGGCCATTTGCCGACGTGCGGCTCGCCGAGCGCGGCTCGCCCGCGCAGGCGGTGAGCCAACTCATCGAACGGCGAGTGCCGATGTTGATCCTGGCCGACGTGGGCAATGTCTCGGAAGCGCGCGATCAGCTCACGCGATGGCTCGAAGACGGCGGCGTGCTTGTGCGCTTCGCCGGGCCGCGACTTGCCGCCGCCGACGATGATCTCGTGCCGGTGAGATTGAGACGCGGCGGTCGCATTCTCGGCGGCAGCCTGTCTTGGGAACAGCCGCAGCAGCTCAGCGCATTCGCGCGCGAAAGCCCGTTCTTCGGCATGACGGTGCCGACCGACGTCAGCATCAGCCGACAAGTATTGGCTGAGCCCGATGCCACGCTGACCGAGCGGACCTGGGCGACGCTCGCCGACGGCACTCCGCTGGTGACCGCCCAGCGCCGCGGCAAGGGCCTCATCGTCTTGTTTCATGTCACCGCCGATACGCGCTGGTCAGACCTGCCGCTATCGGGCACCTTCGTCGAGATGCTCAAGCGAATCGTCTCCCTCGCCGGCGTGGTAGCGCCAAGCGATGCCAGCACACCAAATGCGCGCGCCGATCGCGAAGTGTTGCCGCCGACGCGCATTCTCGACGGCTTTGGCGCGTTGGGGCCGCCGCCCGCGAGCGCGCGTGCCGTGCCGGCGACGTTTAGCGGCCGTGCGACCTCCGATCATCCGCCAGGCTTTTATGGACCGGCGGAGGGATTCCTGGCGGTCAACGCGCTCGCACCCACTGACCGGTTCGCGCCACTCGACACATCCGCGCTTAGCGCACGTCGGGAGGCTTACCGAACGATCGAGCCGCAGGATCTGCGCGGGCCCATGCTGGTCACTGCGCTCGTGCTGCTCGCGCTCGATGCGCTCGTCGTGTTCCTGCTCGCCGGCGGCATCCGCCAACTCGTGCGCCGGCGGCGGCCGGCGGCAACCATGCTGGCGATGGCAGTCCTCGCCGGCGCGCTGTTCGCATTGCCGCACGCCTTCGCGCAGAACCAAGCGCCCGCACGCTCGACGAACTCCGACGAGCAGGCGTTGAGATCCACGCTCGAGACCCGCCTCGGCTATATCATCACCGGCGATGCCGAGGTCGACCGCATCAGCAAGGCCGGGCTGCAGGGTCTCACCCTGTTCCTGGCCCAGCGCACGGCGCTCGAGGCAGGTGAGCCGATCGGGCTCGATCCCGCGCGCGACGAGCTTGCGTTCTATCCGTTGATCTATTGGCCGATCGTCCCGAGCGCAGCAAAGCCCTCGCGCGAGGCGCTCGAGCACATCGACGCTTACATGAAGCAGGGCGGCACGGTGCTGTTCGACACGCGCGACGCGCTCGAGGCTCCGCCTGGCCCCGGCGCCGAGAGCCGCGGTCCGGGCATGCAGGCGCTGCGCTCGATCCTGTCTTCGCTCGATATTCCCGAACTCGAGCCGGTGCGGCGCGATCACGTGCTGACCAAGACCTTCTACCTGTTGAAGGACTTTCCCGGACGCTTCAGCTCCGGACAGTTGTGGGTGGAAGCGCTGCCCGCCGCCGAGGAGGACGAGCCTGCGAGCCGTCCGGCGCGCGCCGGCGACGGGGTATCGTCGATCATCATCACGTCCAATGATTTCGCCGGCGCCTGGGCGATGCGTCAGGACGGGCAAGCCATGCTGCCGCTCGTTTCCGCC
>VAZQ01000604.1:0-526 GCA_005883115.1 Alphaproteobacteria bacterium
TATTCCATGATAGTCAACGGGAACCGCGCAGCAGTTCCCCGGTTGTTCACTCGGATTTTCATCGGGAGAAATTCCATGGCCTTCGGCATCGAGCATCTGCAGCCGATCATCGCCCTTATCGCCGGCATCCTCATCCTCATCATTCCGCGGCTTCTGAACATCATCGTGGCGATTTATTTGATCGTCATCGGGCTCGTCGGTTTGGGGTTTCTGCGTTGAACGGCAGGCACTGAAGGTCGCGAGCCCCTCGGCGCTTTCGCCGCATGACGGTTGAAATGCCGGGCAAAAGTCGCCATGAACGGGCGCGACCGGGGACGCAAAAAACCTGAATGGAAGCCTCAATGGCGAAATGGGTCTACACCTTCGGCGACGGCAAGGCCGAGGGCGGCGCACAGATGCGCGATCTGCTCGGCGGCAAGGGGGCGAATCTCGCGGAGATGGCCAACCTCGGGCTGCCGGTGCCGCCGGGCTTCACCATCACGACCGAGGTCTGCAGCTATTTCTACCAGCACGGCAAGCGCTATCC
>VAZQ01000604.1:537-2603 GCA_005883115.1 Alphaproteobacteria bacterium
AGTGGCGGGCAGGAGCTTCGGCGACCGCGCCGATCCGCTGCTGGTCTCGGTGCGCTCGGGCGCCCGCGCCTCGATGCCGGGCATGATGGATACCGTGCTCAACCTCGGCCTCAACGACGAGACCGTGGACGCGCTCGCGGAAAAAGCCGCCGACCGCCGCTTCGCCTACGACAGCTACCGGCGTTTCATCGCCATGTATTGCAACGTGGTGCTCGGGATGGAGCATCATCATTTCGAGGAGATCCTCCAGGACTACAAGGACCGCAACGGCCACGGGCTCGACACCGATCTGGACGCCGACGATTGGGCGAAGATCGTCGCGCGCTACAAGGAGGGCGTCCAGGCGGAACTGGGCCGGCCGTTCCCGCAGGACCCGCACGAGCAATTGTGGGGCGCGATCGGCGCCGTGTTCGGGTCCTGGATGAACGCGCGCGCGATCACCTATCGGCGCCTGCACAATCTTCCGGAAAGCTGGGGCACCGCGGTCAACGTGCAGGCCATGGTGTTCGGCAACATGGGCGAGACCTCGGCGACGGGCGTCGCCTTCACGCGCAATCCATCGACCGGCGAGAAGAAGCTCTACGGCGAGTTCCTGATCAATGCCCAGGGCGAAGACGTGGTCGCCGGCATCCGCACCCCGCAGGAGATCACCGAGCTCGCGCGCAAGGAGGCCGGCTCCGACAAGCCGTCGATGGAAAAGGCGATGCCGGCGGCGTTCAACGAGCTGACCCGCATCTACGGCGTGCTCGAGCGCCACTACCGCGACATGCAGGACCTCGAATTCACCGTCGAGCAGGGGAAGCTGTGGATGCTGCAGACGCGCTTGGGCAAGCGCACGGCGAAGGCCGCGCTCAGGATCGCGGTCGAGCTCGCCAACGAAGGTCTGATCACCCGCAAGGAGGCGGTCACCCGCATCGATCCGGGCGCGCTCGACCAGCTCCTGCATCGCACCATCGATCCCAATGCCGAGCGCAAGATCATCGCCACCGGGCTTCCGGCTTCGCCAGGCGCCGCGTCCGGCGAGATCGTGTTCTCCTCCGACGAGGCCGAGGCGCTCAAGGCCAAGGACAGGAAGGTCATCCTCGTCCGGGTCGAGACCTCGCCCGAGGACATCCACGGCATGCACGCGGCCGAGGGCATTCTCACCACCCGCGGCGGCTTGACCTCGCACGCCGCCGTGGTGGCGCGCGGCATGGGCAAGCCCTGCGTTTCCGGCGCCGGCGCGCTGCGCGTAGACTACGCCGCCGGCACCATGAGCATTGCCGGGCGCACGTTCAAGGCGGGCGATATCATCACCATCGACGGCTCGACCGGGCAGGTGCTGGCGGGGCGCGTGCCGATGACGGAGCCGGCGCTGTCCGGCGAGTTCGGCACGCTGATGGGCTGGGCCGACGCGGTGCGCACGCTCGGCGTGCGCGCCAATGCCGATACCCCGAACGACGCCCGCGTCGCGCTCAAGTTCGGCGCCGAGGGCATCGGGCTCTGCCGCACCGAGCACATGTTCTTCGAGGAGGACCGCATCCGCGCCGTGCGCGAGATGATCCTCGCCGACGACGAGAAGTCGCGCCGCGCCGCGCTCGCGAAGCTGCTGCCCATGCAGCGCGCGGATTTCGTCGAGCTGTTCGAGATCATGCAGGGGCTGCCGGTGACGATCCGGCTGTTGGACCCGCCGTTGCACGAGTTCCTGCCCCACAGCGAGGAGGAGATCGCCGAGGTCGCCGCCGCGATGGGGGCCGACCCGAAGAAGCTCGCCGACCGCGCCCGCGACCTGCACGAGTTCAACCCGATGCTCGGCTTCCGCGGCTGTCGGCTCGCGATCGCCTATCCCGAGATCGCCGAGATGCAGGCGCGCGCCATCTTCGAGGCCGCGGTCGAAGCGGCAAAGCGCACGGGCAAGCCGGTGGTGCCCGAAGTGATGGTCCCGCTCATCGCCACCAAGGCCGAGCTCGACCTGGTCAAGGCGAGCATCGACGCCATGGCGGAGGCGGTCGCGCGCGAGACCGGAACGAAAGTCGCCTACCAGGTCGGCACCATGATCGAGCTGCCGCGGGCGTCGTTGCGCGCCG
>VAZQ01000605.1:0-413 GCA_005883115.1 Alphaproteobacteria bacterium
GCGCGGCCGGCCGAGCAATCGCGCCTACCCCGGGGATTTACGCGATATGGCCACTGGCATCATTCGGGAGCGTTACCCGGACTTCGGCCCGACACTGGCGGCGGAGAAGCTCGCGGAGCTTCATGACATTCACCTGGCGCGCGAGACGGTTCGGCAATGGATGATCACGGCGGGTCTATGGAAGGATCGCCGGGCCCGGCTGAAGGCTGTTCATCAGCCGCGGTATCGCCGCGATTGCCTGGGCGAACTGATCCAGATCGACGGTTCGGAACACTGGTGGTTCGAGGCTCGGGGGCCACAATGCACCCTGCTCGTCTTCATCGACGACGCCACCAGCCGGCTGATGCATCTGCAATTTGTCGAGAGCGAAAGTACCTTCGATTATTTTACAGCGACACGGGCGTATCTGGAGC
>VAZQ01000605.1:452-3987 GCA_005883115.1 Alphaproteobacteria bacterium
TCTGAGACATGGCGTGCTCCTTGTCTTGAGCGCCCCTTGCCAGCTTCTCGTGCTGGCGGGGCCGGAGCACGGCCGGACCATTCCATTAACGGACTTGAAAACTTCGTGTGTGGGATTTAACCTTGCAGAAGTTAGCCGGAAATCGTCGGGGCGAAGCGATGAACTCTGCTGACCAATCTTCTGACGCTTATCGTCCGTCTGAGATCGCTGATCAAATCGATGAAGCTGCACTCGCGGAGGCGATGCGGGTGACACCCCTCGGCGCCGCCGTCCTCGCCGGAACGGCCGTTGCGTTGCTGGTGCTTGGCTATCTAGCGATCTATCTGCTGGTCTTCCTGCCGCGCGGCACGGTGGGCTAGCGCCGTGACCGACCGACCACCCGAAATTCACGAGCAGCGAATTCTAGGTACCGAATTGCTATGGGCGGTTGGTGTTGGCGTGCTCGTTGCCGCCACGCTCAGCGTGGTTGTGTTTACCGCTCTGAGCAGGGATATCAACCCGCCCAGCAACGTCGAGCGGATCGATCCGAAGACGCTGCACCTGTCGGGCGAGTTCGCAGAACACAATCTAGGCACGACGGTCGGACCGGACGGCAGGGTCACGGCGCGGATGATCGCGACGCAATTCATGTTTGTTCCGCGTTGCATCGCGGTCCCCAGCGGCCGTGCTGTTACGCTCCGCTTCGCGTCACCGGATGTCATCCACGGTCTGCTGATCACCAGGACCAATGTGAACACCATGGTGGTGCCGGGCTTCGTCGCCCAAGTGCACACCGAATTCACCCGCGACGAAGACCTGCTGATGCCTTGTCATGAGTATTGCGGTCTGGGCCACAGCGAGATGTGGGCCACTGTTCAAGTGATGCCAGACGATAGATTCAAGCCGGGCCCTGACGGGAGGGTTTCCTGTGCGCAACGTTGAGCGGCTTTGCTTGGCGCATTTCTGGGTGGCGTTCGCGGCATTTCTGGTCGCTTCGCTGCTCGGCGCTTGGCAGATGTGGGTGCGCAGCCCGCTGGGTGCGAATATCGGCACGCCCACACCAGGACACTATTTCATGTCGGTGACGGCGCACGGCGTCTCGATGGCCTATGTACTGACCACGTTCTTCATTATGGGCTTTGGTTATTTCGTCGCGGTGACATCTCTTGGCCGTCCGCTTCCCGGCAAAGTTTGGGCATGGATTGCCTTCTGGATGGCGATCGTTGGCGTCGTGATGGTGCTGATCCCGATCATCATGGGTCAGGCTTCGGTGCTCTTCACATTTTATCCGCCGCTCACGGCGAGCCCCTGGTTCTATATCGGACTGGTTCTTGTCGTTGTCGGCTCGTGGGTCTGGTGCATTCTCATGTTCGTCGCGATGCGCGAGTGGAAGCGCGAAAATCCGGGGCAGCCCGTGCCGTTGGCGATGTTCGCAACGGTCGCAAACGCGGTGATGTGGCTTTGGACCACCGTCGGCGTAGCAGCAGAACTGCTTTTCCAGGTCATTCCGGCATCGCTGGGCATCGTGCAAACCATCGATGCTGGTCTGGCACGCACGTTGTTCTCGTGGACGCTGCACGCCATCGTCTATTTCTGGCTCATTCCGGCATACATCGCGCTTTACACGATGATCCCGCGCGCGGCCGGCGGACGCCTCTACAGCGATACGATGGGCCGCCTCACCTTCATTCTGTTTCTGGTTTATAGCTTGCCGGTCGGAATGCATCACCTAATGATGGACCCAGAGCACGGCAACGGCTGGAAGTTCATCCAAATGCTGCTCACTGTCTTCGTGTCGGTGCCGACGCTGCTGACGATTTTCACCATCATGGCATCGTTGGAAATCGCCGGACGGCTGCGCGGCGGCCGCGGTGTTTTCGGATGGATTGCAAAGCTTCCCTGGGAACGGCCGGCCGTCCTCGCAACCGGCCTTGCTTTCGTCATGCTCGGCTTCGGTGGTTTCGGCGGGCTGATCAATATGGGATACGGCATGAACGCTATGGTGCACAACACGTCGTGGGTCACCGCGCACTTTCATCTGATCTTTGGTGGCTCCGTCGTCATCATGTACTTCGCGATCGCTTACGAGATATGGCCGCGTCTGACTGGCCGGGAGCACGCCTCGCCCGCACCGCTGCGTTGGCAACTTTGGCTTTGGTTCATCGGCATGATGGTGATGACCTTGCCCTGGCACTTGCTGGGCCTGCAAGGCCAATGGCGGCGCGTCGCCAATTTCAATTACGCCGATCCTATTATCGCCGCCTGGGGACCGTGGGTACTTGTGTCTTTCTTCGGCGGTCTCGTGTTGCTCGCCTCTGCCCTGTTGTTCGTACGCAATCTCGCCGTCCTTCATCGCAGCCCGCTGCCGGTGGCTCAACGTCCACTTTACGCATTGGCGGTGCATCCGCCGCATCGCGTTCCGGCTGCGCTCAATGGCTTTGGGCTCTGGAACGTGCTGGTCCTTGTCTTGATGCTGCTGGCATACGGCTACCCGATCGCCCAATTCGTAATCGAGCCGTCGCCGGCGGCGATGGTGCATCGGATGCATTAGGGAGCGCGCCATGGCGCATACATCCGAGTCCGAGCCCCACGTCCTCGATCAGCCATGGCGGATTTGGGCGAGCGTCGCCATTTTCGGCATTGTGCTCAGCGGCATCGTCTTGGGCGTGGTGATCATTCCCGTGGTCCAAGGCCGCAGCGACGGGATCGACGCCTACACCGCGATTTGCCGGGCGCTCGGGATTTTGCCGGGATCGCCCGCACGGCAACAGGTTACCGATCGCACGCCACCGGCACCGGTTTCGCAAGTGGTGTGGACGCCCGACCTGCTGCAAATTCTCGCCAACGCAAAACCGGAACGGGGCCGCGCCAAAGCGCAAGAGGTTTGCGTCGCATGTCATGGCGAGCAGGGCGTGTCGGCCGTCCCGGAGAATCCGCATCTTGCCGGTCAATCGGGCGCGGCGATTTACAAGCAGCTTAGCGATTATCGAACAGGCAGCCGAACGCATCAGTTGATGACGGACATCGCGAAGGCCCTGGATGAGGCAACGTTAGCTGATGTTGCCGCGTATTACGCAGCTCAGCCACAGCGCAATCCGAACGTAACGACGCTCGCGGAGTCGCCTCCGGCGATAGTTCGCCTGGTCGAACTTGGCGATCCCAGCCGCAACATTCCGCCCTGCGCGTCGTGTCATCGCCTCGGATCGGGCGGCCCTGTTGAGACTCCCATCCTTGCCGAGCAAGGACGGGATTACACCGTCCGGCAGTTAAAGCTCTATGCCTCGGGCGAGCGGCGCAACGATGTCTATGGACGAATGAGGACCATCGCGGCGAAGCTAACCGCGAGCGAGATCGATGGGCTGGCAGCATATTACCGGGCCGGATTCAAATAGACCTGACGTCCGCTGTTGGCACCTTTGAGACATGCCGGCGGACTCTGAGAATGTCTGTTTATCGGGGTAGACCGGAAGGCGTCGGCGTACCCTCAGAATGACGTGATTGACCCAAAGGCGACCTTGCGCGGTATGAAATTTGTTTGGACCGCTGTGCGATGTCG
>VAZQ01000606.1:0-505 GCA_005883115.1 Alphaproteobacteria bacterium
TACCACAAAGCGCGATTCGAGCAGTTGTATTCCTGCCCCGCCCTCGCCGTCCGCGGCTTCGAGGACTTCGAAGTCAGCGCTGGCTCATGATTGCAGCTGGTCGAGCAAAACCTTTGCTTCCTTTAGATCGTGCGTGTCGAATCCTTCGGTGAACCAAGCATGGATGGGCGCGAGAAAGGCGAGCGCTTCATCGCGCCTGCCCTGACCGATCCAAAGCGCGGCAAGGTCTTTCGCAGCTCGGAGTTCAAGGGATCGAGCGTGTTGGCTTCTTGCTGTCGTCAACGCCCGGTCGAGCAGCGACTGCGCATGGGTCTCGCTGCCCGCCGCGCCGCAGAGGAGCAACGCGCGTGCCTTTAGTCGCTGCAGTTCGGCCTCGAATATCCGTTCGCTGTTATGGTTAGCTGCCGAGAGTCCCTGCTCTATCACCTCCAGCGCCGCCTCAGGTTCGTGTCGGAGCAATAAGATCGGACACAACAGCGCGTGGAGCGCCGTGATGCCGAGCTGA
>VAZQ01000606.1:542-3010 GCA_005883115.1 Alphaproteobacteria bacterium
GGGTTAAGCATTGTCATGCAGATACCCCGAATGGCGCGCGACAGGCCGTGCCAGTGCCGAAATCCGTATTCCTCCGATAAGCTGAGGCAGCGCTCGGCGTGGCGGTGCGCAATCGCCGGCTCGCCGCGCAGAGCGTGAAGAATGGATGCATAATAACAAGCGTAAGCCTGTGTGTGCGGATGTCCGACCGCATCGGCACGTTGAAGCGCGGCGGCCATTCGCGCGGCTGCCATGTCGACGTGGCCGAGGATCCAAAGGGCCCACGACATCAGGGCCAGACCCGCCGCTCCAGCGTCCTGGCCGGCTGCCCGAGCAGCGAGTTTCTCGGTCTCACTGCTCGCGCCGAACGCCTCGATAGCCCGTTCGGTCAGTTCGCGGGCATCAACGACACGTCCCATAAACAGGAGGATCATGCCTAGCCCACGTATCGCGTTGATCAGCATCGGCCGATCTTTGCGTGCTTCGGCGAGATCGAGTAACGTTGCGGTTACCTCCCGGGCTTGCGGCAGCTCTCCGCGAATGACGCTCCCAGTAGCCAGCCAAAACATGACCTGCAGGTACTCGGGTGGATCCCCAAGGCGCGCACACAGCTCACGGCCGCGAGCGAAGGTTGCAATGGCCGTACTCGAGGCTGGACCTTGAGTGGCGATCAGGCAAGGTCCCAGAGTGAACTGGAGATCAAGCTCCAGCCTGTCCCTCCCTAAGCTGTCCGGCAACCGGCCTGCGGTCTCTATGCCTCGCTGCAAGTGCGCGATGGCTTCAAGATTGGCGAACCGCTGGACGGCATTCTTGCCGGCCTTTAACCAGTAGCTCACCGCCTTTTCAATCAGCCCAGCCTCGGTGAGATGGTGTGCCAGAGTTTCAGGCTGAGCCTCCACGATTTCCGGGAATCGTTGCTCGAATGCGCTCGCGATTGCTGCATGCAAGTTCGCGCGCCGGGACTTCAGCAGGCTGGAATACGCGGCGTCTCGCACCAGCACGTGCTTAAAGGTATAGACCGCATGCGGTATCTCGCCCCGGCGGAATATCAGCTCCGACAGAACCAGCTGGCCTAGCGCTTCCTCTAGCTTCTCTCGCGGAATCCCGGCTACGGCGTTCAGCAGTTCGTACGAGAACGAGCGACCGACTACAGCGCCGATCTGTGCCACCTCCCGTATTGGCGCAAACCGATCGAGACGCGCGATCAGCGAATCATGCAAGGTGGTCGGGATCGCTAGCGACGGCAACGGGTGCTCAAGCACATAATGGCCCTCCTGCTCTTGCAAAACCCCGCTTTCGAGCACCGTTTTAGTCAGTTCCTCGACGAACAGAGGCACGCCGTCCGTGCGAGCGAGGATCTGGTTCATCACCTCCTCGGGCAGCGTCTTGCCGCCGGTGATCCGCTTGATGATGGCCGCCCCGTCCGGTCGGCTAAGGCGCGTGAGAGAGACCGTCGTGACATGCGCGTAATGTGGCCAGGGCGGTGCGAACTCTGGCCGTGCGTTGATGAGCAGCAGCACCCGAAGCTGCGGCACCTGGTCCACCATGACCGTGAGCAGTTCAAGCGAGGTCGGATCGATCCAATGGACATCTTCGAAGATCATCAGCACCGGCTGCATTGCTGCCAGGCCCTCGAGCCGTGACAAAAGCGCCGCCAATGTCTTCTCCTTTCGGCTCTGCGGACTCAGCTCTGGCAGGCGGTAGCGGTCGCTGGGCGGCAGCGACAGAAGGTTGGCCAGAAGTGCTACTGCCTGATCTCCCTCCACGGCCGATTGCACGAGCAGCATTTCGAGCTTGGCGAGCTTTTCAGCGGGCGTGTCGCCGCGCTCGAACCGGGCAGCCCGTTCGAGTTGGCCGACGAACGGGAGTAACGCACTGTTGGTGTGGTGCGCTGAGCAGAAGTAGTGCAAGCCTATGTGTGGCTCGGCCAGGAGCCGCTCTTGAAGCGCCAGGGTGATGTGCGACTTGCCGATACCCGGCTCTCCGGTCAGCACCACAACGCGGCCTTCGCCCTGGGAGACATCCCGCCAGCGGCGCAATAGCAGCTCGATCTCCTCGTCACGCCCGAACAGGGGAGTCAGCTTGCTTTCGTGCTGCGCTTCAAAGCGGCTCGCCACGCCGCTCGTCCTCAGCACCTGCCACGCCGGTACCGGTTCCGCCCAGCCTTTGAGCGCGGCAGGGCCGCGATCGCGGTACTCGAACTGCCCTCCGGTAAGCCGGCGCGTGCTCGCAGATATCACCACAGTACCTGGCTGGGCCAGCACTTGCAGGCGGGCAGCGAGGTTCGGCGTCTCGCCGACCACCGCTTGCTCCTGCGAGCCACCTTCGCCGATGAGGTCGCCAACCAGCACAACCCCGGTTGCGATGCCGACCCGGACCTGCAATGGGGCCTCCGCGCCCGTCTGCAGATTAGGCACGGCCTCGACGAGCGCGAGGCCGGCGCGCACGGCTTGCTCGGCATCGTCCTCATGCGCTTGCGGATAACCGAA
>VAZQ01000607.1 GCA_005883115.1 Alphaproteobacteria bacterium
TGAAATTCATCGCGCATGTGGCGACCCGGATCGTCAACGAGGTCAAGGGCGTCAACCGTATCGTCTATGATGTGACGTCGAAGCCGCCGGGCACGATCGAGTGGGAGTAGGGGTGTGGGATATCCTATAGCCGGCTCATATGACGGGTCTTTCCGACGGTTTCTTCCGAAGATGTTCATCGAGATCGTAAAAGACCGTCATGCGAGGACGGTACGTCTGACGTCTTTTTTGCCGAGCCAAGCAACTGAACTTGCTATTGAACTGGGTCACAGGATTTCTCCCTTGCGGAGGCCGGTTTCAGGATATAACCTCCACCAGGTTATATCGGAACTCTCAGGCGATTTCTCATGAACTTCAACCTCTACCTCGACGATCAAACCGCCAGGGAATTGGATCGAACGGCCAAGAAGCTGGGCGAGACGCGCAGCGGGTTGATCCGCAAGGCGCTGCGCGAATGGCTGGACAAGAAGACACTCGGCAGTCCCGGCTGGCCATCGCTGATCCTGGAGTGGCAGGGCGTTCCTGACATGCCGCCGTTCGAATCGTATCGCGGCGAATTGCTGCCACCGCGTGAAGATGCCTTTTCGTGAAGTATCTGCTCGACACCAATGTGCTGAGCGACTTCGTGCGCGGCGAACAGGCCGTGACGGTGCGGCTCCGTCAGGAAGCGCCGCTGCAGTTGGCCGTTTCGGTGATCACGGAGATGGAGGTCGAATACGGGCTGGCGCGCAATCCCAATCTGGCGCCGCGCGTGCGGGAAGCCATGAGGACGCTTCTAAATGCGATCTCCGTCCTGCCGTTCGAGCGCGAAGACGCACGCGTGGCGGCGCAATTGCGGGCAAGCCTGAACAGCCAGGGTACGCCCATCGGAGCCTATGACCTGCTGCTTGCGGCTTGTGCCTTGCGGCGCGGACTCAGGATCGTAACTCACAATGCGCGGGAGTTCGTTTGCGTCGGCGGGCTCGGGCTTGAGGATTGGCACAGCCGATAAACCCCGGGACCCTCCAATCCGCCTTGGGATGCCAGATCGATGTCTCGCGAGAAACCTTTTCTGAACGGATGCCTTCGATGAAATTGAAGCGCGAAAACCTGAAATCCGCGACCAGCCGAAAAAGGAACCTAAGGTCTCGCGCACCCACGCGCCCGCCGATCTTTCGCCCTTGGACTGGCAGCGCGGCTTGCGCCGCCAGTTCGGCCGCGAGCAGGCCTTCGGGATTGAAAATCTGACCAGCGAGCCGTTTTTCTCCGAGTTTCGGGTCAGCAATCCTGTTTCGAAATCCAGCTACCGCGTAGCGATCCGAGGGTTGGGGCCAGGTGGCAATTTCTGTTCATGCCCCGATTATGCCACTAGCGAGTTGGGCACCTGCAAGCACATCGAATTCAGGCTTGCCCGGCTGGAGAAGAAGCGCGGCGCCAAGACGGCGTTCGCCCGCGGCTACCAGCCCGCATTTTCCGAACTGTATTTGCGTAATGATGGCAAACGCTGCGTGCATTTTCGTGCCGGAACGGATAGCCCACCGGCGGTGCGCAAGGCTGCCGCCGGCTTGTTCGACGCCGAACACAACGGGATGCTGCCGGAGGAGCGCTTTGGCGGGCTGGAGCACTTTATGACCATGGTATCGAAGGGTGGTCATGAGCTGCGCGCCTATGACGATGCGCTCGACTTCATTGCGGGACGGCGGGATGCGAGCCGGCGGGCTTCAAAACTCGAGCAGTTGTTTCCGCGCGGCGCCGCCGATCCCAAGCTGTTGGCGCTTCTGAAGGTACCGCTCTATCCCTATCAGGCCGAGGGCGCGCTGTTCGCGGTGCAGGCCGGCCGCGCGTTGATCGGCGACGACATGGGCCTGGGTAAGACCATACAGGCCATTGCCGCGACAGAAATACTGGCACGCCATTTTGGCGTCTCTAAAGTTCTGGTGATCTGCCCAACCTCGCTCAAGTACCAGTGGCAAAGCGAGATCACGCGCTTCTCGGGGCGGCAGGGTGAAAATGCAGCGCGCGTCATCAACGGCGGTCGTGCGCAGCGGCAGAAGGACTACGCCCTGGACGATTTCTGCAAGATCACAAACTACGAGAAACTCAAGCCCGATCTCGACCTGATCGCCGCCTGGGCGCCCGAACTGATCATCGTCGACGAAGCGCAACGGGTGAAAAACTGGAACACCATCGCGGCACGCGCCTTGAAACGCATCGATAGCTCCTACGCGATAGTGCTTACCGGGACGCCCTTGGAAAACAAGCTGGAAGAACTGATCTCCATCGTCCAGTTTGTCGATCAGCACCGGCT
>VAZQ01000608.1 GCA_005883115.1 Alphaproteobacteria bacterium
ATGTAGTAGGGTGAACGTGCGACGAACGGATTGGCAGCGTCGAGATGGTATCAATACGGAAACTTGTTCATGCCCTGGCGCTGCTGGCTGTAATCAGTCTTTTAGTCGCTGCGCCGACGAACGCGGCGCAGGACGGCCTCATCAGTGCGTCCGTGGCGGGCGACCTTCCCCGGGTCAAATCCTTGCTCGCCGCAAACGCCGACGTGGACGCCAAAGGGCTCGACGGGTCAACGGCGTTGATCGCGGCGTCATTCGCTGGCCACCTGGAGGTGGTGCAGACCTTGCTCGCCGCGAAGGCCGATGTGAACGCCAAGGCGCTCGACGGGTCAACGGCGTTGATCGCGGCGTCATTCGCTGGCCACCTGGAGGTGGTGCAGACCTTGCTCGCCGCGAAGGCCGATGTGAACGCCAAGGCGCTCGATGGCGGCACAGCGTTGATGGGGGCGGCGGGGAGCGGACACGTGGAGGTGGTGCGGGCTTTACTCGCCGCGAACGCTGACGTGAACGCCAAGGATAACCATGGCATGACGGCGTTGATGATGGGGGCGTCTACGCCCATCTACGTTCGCGGCGACGAACGAGCGCGTGGCCACCTGGAGGTGGTGCAGAACTTGCTCGCCGCCAAGGCCGATGTGAACGCCAAGGATGCGAACGGCTGCACGGCGTTGTTCAGAGCTTCGCAGTTGGATGTGGTGCAGGCCTTGCTCGCGGCGAAGGCCGATGTGAAGGCCAACGTCGGGGGCTTCACGGCGTTGTCGGTTGCCTCGGCGCGAGGCGACCAGAAGGTTGTGCAGGCGTTGCTCGCCGCGGACGCCGACGTGAACGCCAAAGGGCTCGACGGCTCAACGACGGCGTTGATCGGGGCGTCATCCGCTGGCCACCTGGAGGTGGTGCAGACCTTGCTCGCAGCCAACGCCGATGTGAACGCCAAGTTGTTGGCCACTGGCGAAACGGCTATAAGTCTGGCCACAAAGCGCGACTTCGTGGAGATAGTGCAACTCCTGAAAGCGGCCGCATGCACTCCTAACAAATAAAGACGATTCCGGACTCACGCTGCGCTTCCGCAATTTCATAAATCTTGATTTTTGCACCAGTCGAACACCGTGACATCGCGCCGCTTGCGATCATTCACCGGCGTTGAGGCGTCATCGGCGTGCACTGTCGTCACCGCCACATACGGCCTCCGCTCTGATCGTTTAGGCGGGAAAGTCGAAGCGGCTTTTGATCTCAAGGCTCAGCGCCCCAGCATTTGGTTGACCACGGTTCGCAACTTTTGTGCACCGCGTGAGTCCGCTTCTGGCAGATTGTGTTGCAAAACTATTTTGCCCGTCCAAGCGCGTAAGATTGATTCAAGATCAGGCGTCAATGCGCAACGTTGATTCAAGAATCCATTCGCTCCGATTCGATTGTTGCATATTTTTATTCTACAGCCTCTCAGCGATGACTTTTGCAACACAATCGGCACATCGCGTCGGTTCGTTGCGACACACCAGTTCGGGCGCTATCGGAGGTACAGCGGACATATTGAGAGCGGATTTCAGGTGAACTAGACGGAAAGCCACTCCCGATCTGCATTCCAACGCCCGCTCGCACGCCAGGCGATCTTTTTCAGGCACCTCATGACGAGAACAGCCAAGAGCATCCAATCAAAAATTGAATTGTGTCCTGACGGATGGGAGCGCTTTCCGAACCACCGGGGTCGCGCAGACTACCGTTGCGCGGAAGGAATTGCTGAGCTGATGGCCGCTCAGGCCACTGACAGAGCCATTATATGATACCTAGGTCAGCTCGCTGCTTCCGGCCGTTGGAAAACAAAGAGAGGCCAAGGATGGCATCAGCGATCGCATCGGGTTTGCTTGACGTTTGCGGTGCGACTTTATGATCAGTTTGGAAGATTGCGTCGCGTTATCCGGCTTGACCGAGGAACAGGTTCTCGCAATCGCGGAGCATGAGCATTTGCCGGAAATCGCCGCTACCGCCTTTGCTCAATATCTTTTGAAGCGAGAGCACGGCATGGAGAAAATCCGAGACATGATTGTGGATGACATTCGTCAGGCTCAACAGCGCCAGGACAAGACACACATTCTGACCCTCTTGCATGTGCTACACCATTTTCTGAAATCCCATCCTGAGGTCTGTCCGCCTCAGCATCCGTGGAGCGAGCTCTATTAGGCGTCAACCGTTCACGCGACCGGAATGACAGCGGGTGGACCCCTACACCAAAGAAGCCGGTGCCAGCGGCTACCGGAACAATCCGAAGAACGGGGAGGTTCTGCCGCTGCCGAATCCTGGGATCGCGGTTGAGACGAGGCCCGGGGCCGGCTTCTGCTCCGGGCTCGTTGGACCGGCGGCGTCATCCGCTGTCGACGTGTGACACGGAAAAATGCCCAATCGCCAGAGGCTGGCGCGACTTTTATCCGGTTTCTTTCATCGCCGAGGGCTTGTGCCGCGTTCACGGCTGCTGGCATTGACTGAACCGCCCCGAATACAAGCCTGTCGTTGCTATGGCCGCCACTCAGGGCAGCGTGCCCGAAGTTCACGGCATTTCAGGGACATGTTTCCTGCGGAGCCGGTTTGCGCCGGCATTCACACTTTTGCGGTTAGGTGAACCTAAGCATCAATATCGATGCGTTGACACCTCAATCAGAGTGCCGAGAAACGTGAGACGGTGCGGCGGGTGTGGCTTTATGCGGTGCGTGCGGAGTCCACCCAAGAACGATGAGCAATGCACAGAATCCAACAACGTATCCAACAATTACGTGCCAGCCGTGTTTTACCCACAGAACGACAGATTTAGCCTCGGGGTACAAGTTCGATATCGCGACTCCAGCTGAAGAGCCAAACCATATCATCGAGCCGCCGAATCCCACGGTGTAGGCAAGCATACCCCAGTCGTACCCCCCCTGCTTTAACGCGAGGGCGGTGAGAGGAATGTTGTCGAATACTGCGGAAACGAAGCCGAGGCTGAGCGCGGTCTGCCATGAGGCACTGGGTAATCTTTCCACTGGCATCAGTGTTGCGCACAGAACCAACGATAGGAGAAAGATGCTGCCCTTCACACTTGCCGGTACGATTTCCCAGTCGGGTCGGCGTAACAATGTACTCACCAGAAGAGCGAGCGTCACCGACAGCCCAATGAACGGGAAAGCATCGGACCAAGCGGGAAATTGAAGATTGATGATGACGTTGGTCAGTATGGCCACGACTAGGATGAGAACGACTATCCCGAGCCGTGCCCAGTCGATGTGAATATGCTCGTGTTCGTGCCTGAGAATTGGCGAGTAACGCTGCTGCTGAATGGCTGCGGGAACACCGAGGATCAAGACCGCTACGCCAGCTCCCACATAGGCATGTAGGACGTCTTGTGGACTGACGCCCGCGATCCACATCATTGTTGTCGTCGTGTCTCCGACCACGCTCCCGGAGCCGCCCGCGTTAGAGGCAGCGACGATGGCAGCCAAGTAGCCGACATGCACCTTTGCTCGAAACAGCGTGTGCGCCATCGCGCCGCCGATCAAGGCAGCCGCTATGTTGTCGAGAAAGCTGGAGAGCACGAAGACGATAATGAGAAGCCAGAACGCCCCCTTCCAGTCATGAGGAAGAATGCGTGGGAGGGCTGCAGGTATACGAGTCTTCTCGAAATGGCGCGACAACAACCCGAATACAATGAGCAAGAGGAACAGGTTCGTCAGGATCACCCATTCGTCAGCGAGATGGGCAACTAGACCGCCAATCCCCGGCCCGAACTTGAATCCGGTGACAAGCAGCTTGTAGACCAGGATTACTGCGAGTCCGCTAACCGCGACGGCAAGAACATGACGATGGAAGAACGCAACGCCAAGCAGCGTCACCGCGAAAATCATAAACTCAATTGGGATGCCAAATAGGCCAGTGGGCATAGCACCCGCTGAGAATGATGGAGAGAGAACCCGGTCCTGGGCCGATAAAGCGGATCCCAGAAATTTTTCGGCTAAATAGGCCTGCCGGCGGCCCGCGCGCAAGGGGCGCCACGTTGCGCAAACCACGACAGCGATGGTCTCCCGCCGCAACCGTGCGCAGCGAAGATTCGCTTTGAATATTTTGACCGTGCGCAAGGGGAAACACTGTACGCCAGGAGGATCTGGGCGCGAATTAAGTCATTGGCGCCAGTAGTCTTTTCGTACATTCTTGCTGCAGCAACACATTTCATACAATTTGCGCTTGACTGCATATCGCGCCGATGCTACATCCACATCCATCCTTGCTCCTGAGGGGTGTCTTCTAGAGCACCTTCTTGAAGATGGAGCGAGGAGTGGCGTCCCGCGGCGCGCGGCTGGTAACCGCTCGCCTCGGGAGGCCCCGGACCCCGCCCGCCGGGCACTAGGACCCGGATGCGAGGAGCTCGCTGTGACCGATCCGGACGCAAGTCCGGTGAGGGAAGCGCGGCCCCCGGGCCCAAAATCGCCACGGTGGAGCGCCGAGAGGCGGGCGTCCCTCGCCGAGGGACGCAAGGCGCCTCACAAGCGCCTGGCGTGTCCGAACACGCCGAACGGGTGCTTCGCACGAGCGCCCGTACGTCTCTCGGTGCTCCGCCCACCCCTCATTCCGGGTGCGCGAAGCAAAAGCAAAACCCGGGCGCAAAAAACGCGCCGCGGGAACGAACTGGGCTGTTTGACAAGTGAATAGGACTCGCGGACACGGTTCAGCGCCGAGCCGCGACGGCGCGCGAGTCCGCGCGTGTTGAAGACTCGCGGCGGGCGGCAGACTCGGTCCGCTCCATCCCCATTTGCGTGGTGCGA
>VAZQ01000609.1:0-3140 GCA_005883115.1 Alphaproteobacteria bacterium
GCAAGCCGCGCGAGTGAGTAATTGTCTTCTGCGGTGAACAGGGTCTGTTGGGTTTGCAGCACCGTGACGAGGTCCACCGTACCCTCGCGCAACCGCGCTTCCGCAAGCCGGAACGCCTCGCGCGAACTGTTGACGACGATCTGCTGCAGGCGCTCGCGCTCGAGCGCGTCGGCGATGGCGATGAGCGCGATCTCCACGTCGCCAAAGGCGGAGAGAATGGTCTGACAGTAAACCTTCACCAGCTCGAATTGCTTGCCTTGCGCCAGCTCCAGTTGTCCCTCGAGCCGGAAGCCATCGAGCAGCGGCTGCGTGACGTTCAGCGCGATGTTGTAGAAGGCGGTTTGCGGCGTGAACAGCAGTTTGAGCACATTGCTTTCGTAGCCGGCTTGGCCGGTCAACGAAATGCTCGGGAAGAATGCGGCGCGCGCCGACTCGACGCTGGCGTCAGCGGAGGCGAGGTTGGCCTCGGCCGCACGGATGTCCGGACGCTGGAACAGGAGCTCCGACGGCAGCCCCGGGGTAACACGCGGAATCGCGAGCGCGTAGATGTTGCCGCCTTTGATGATCACTTCGACCGGCGGCTTACCGATCAACTCGGCAAGGACAGCGTTTTGGCGCACGGCCTGGTCGAACAGAGGAATGTTCGCACGGACCTGGGCAGCAAGGCTTTCTTGCTGTGCGACATCGAGTTGGGACGCGGTACCGGCCTCGAACCGCTGCTTGATCAGGTTGAGAATCCGGTTG
The DNA here is from genome assembly GCA_005883115.1 of Alphaproteobacteria bacterium. Lineage (GTDB taxonomy): Bacteria > Pseudomonadota > Alphaproteobacteria > Rhizobiales > Xanthobacteraceae > VAZQ01. The sequence goes on from VAZQ01000609.1 coordinate 745, forward strand.
GCGGCGTTGAAGTTCTCGCGCGCGATCCGCAGCCGGTCCTGCGCCGAGAGCACCTGGAAATAGGCGTTGCCAACTGCGGCGATGGTGGACAGAACGACGACTTCCTTGTTGAAGCGGCTGGCGACCGCGGTCTCCTGCGCGGCTCGGGACGCAGCACGATTCTTGCCCCAGAAATCAATTTCGTAGCTGGCGTTGAGCGCGGCATGGAAAAGGTCCCGCTCGGGCGCCCCGGCGTTCTTAAAACGCTCCGCAAAACCGACGAAATTGACCGCTGGCAAGAGTGGCGCGCCGGTGATCTTGGCCTGCGCGTCGGCCTGCAGGATGCGTCCGATGGCTGCCCCGATGTCGAAATTGGCGAGTTGGGCTTCCTCGATAAGATTGGTGAGTTCGCGCGAGCGAAAGCCGCGCCACCAATCGAGTGCCGGCGGGGCGGAATCCCCTCGCCCAGCGCCGTATCTCGGCGGGATCTCCGCCGCAAGATCCGGCCGCTCGGAGCTCAGTATGCACCCGGACAGCATTTGCACGAGAGATAATCCCATAAACACGACAAAGACGGGGCGAAGACTCCTGGCGTTGATCGCCGGAGCACGCGTGCGCCACCCGTCGAACATGGGACCGACTTTCAACGCTACGGACACCCGTTGAAACGGGGCATTAGCGTTAGCGCAACGCACGCCTTCCCCAACCGCCCAATTAGCCAACTCGCCATACTACCAGCCCGGCCCGGGGCAACCACTTAATTAAAAGACATGTTCGGCTTGAGGCGGCGCGAAGCGGCCTCCGGCAAGGCTGCGCGTCCGGCTTTCAACTGGCTGATTTGAAACGGGTATTCCTGCTGCGCAGCTCGCCGGGCTAAGCGCAAGCTAGGCCGCAAAGTTGGCCCTCGTTTCCTTGGCCGCGGCAAGGTACCAATCGAGGATCTCCGCGCCGTTCCAGTGCAGCACGCCCGGAAAGCGGCGCGCATGATCGTAAATCGCTTCGAGGTATTTAATGCGGTGGGGCTGGCCGCTGATGTAGGGATGGATCGCCAGCGCCATGATCTTGGCGCGGCTCTTTCCCTCGGCATAGAGGCGGTCGAACTGATCCATGGCCCGCTTGGCCAGGTACTCGCTCTCGTGGTGCTGGATGATCATGATGCCGATGTCGTTGATCTCGACCGTATAGGGCAGTGTAACGAGCGGCCCTTTGGCGGTACGGATGACGGTCGGCTCATCGTCATAGACCCAATCGCCGATGTATTTCACGCCGGCACTGACGAGGAGCTCCGGGGTTTCCAGCGTCTGGGTGAGGCCAGGCCCCAGCCAACCCACCGGGCGTTTGCCAGTGAAGCGCTCCAGGATGTCCATGGAGTGGTTGATCATCGCTGCCTGATCTTCGATCTTGTGAATCGGCATTTGGTCGTAGGCGTGGCCCATGAACTCCCAGCGCAGGCGCTTGGCCTCCTCGGCGACACGGGCATAGTCCTCGCAGGTGCGCGCGTTGATGGCGAGTGTTGGCCTGATTCCGAGCCGCTCGTAGAGCTCGAAGAAGCGCCAGGCGCCGACTCGCATGCCGTATTCGTGCCAACTCCAGTGCGGCACGTCGGGAAGCAGCGGCACGCCGGTCGGCGCGGGCAGGACCTGCCGCGGCATTGGCCGCCCAATGTCCCAGACTTCGTAGTTCACGATGGTCCAGAACGCGATGCGCGCATCGCCGGGCAGTTTCAGCGGCGGCCGATCGACGATTGCCGAAAAATCACAGCGCTCCCGCGGCAGCATGGGGGTGGTCATCGATTGGGCGCTCCATGGTGTTATCCCCTATGATAGGGCCCCGCGCCGCCACGATCCACTGCGCCGCTTGCGTCGGTTGCGGTGCGACATCGTTGCGGCCCGCCGGCGAGCGGCCGAGCGGCTATGCTGCCCCAAAACGTAGGAGGCGGAGCAGGCATGGACACCGCCAAGCGGTCGGCGCTATCGACGGCCGACGATCGCAGCTCGTGGAGGCATGAGGAATGGGCGCGCGCGGCGATCACGCCACGCGCGACACTGTTGCTTGCAGCCGCCGGGCGAGCGGTCGTCTCGGCCGAGCGCATTCCACTCGTGCTCACGGTCGCGATCTTCACGCTGGCGTTCCTGCTCCCTGCCTGGCCGTGGCTTTCCGGTAAGGTCACGATTCCGTGGGACGCAAAATCTCAATTCTTTCCGCAGGCGCAATTCCTCGCGAGCTCGCTTGCTCGCGGCGAATGGCCATGGTGGTCCCCCAACGTCTTCGCCGGCTGGGCGCAGATTTCCGATCCGCAGTCGTTGTTGTTCTCGCCGCTGCATGTGCTGCTGGCGTCGGTCAATTCCGCAGTCAGTCTGCGCGCCTTCGATGCCGTCACGTTCCTCTATCTGTTTCTCGGCGGCGTCGGCGTCATC
>VAZQ01000609.1:3214-3575 GCA_005883115.1 Alphaproteobacteria bacterium
GCCAGCGCACGCATTCAGCACACCAGCCAAATCATCAGTCTTGCATACCTGCCGCTAGCGCTCTGGATCCTTTCGCGCGCACTCGAGCGCTCGTCGTGGCGGGCAGGACTGGCGGCCGGCGTAATTTGCGGACTCTTGGCAATGGGCCGCGATCAGGTCGCGCTGCTGTCGCTCTATGTCCTGGCCGGATTCGTGCTGGCGCATTGCATGGCGGGTGGGCAGCCGCTCGCCCGCCTGCGCGCAAGCATAAAGCCATTGGCTGCGGCCACGGTGAGCGCCTCGGTCATCGCCGCCGGACCGATCATCATGACTATGCTGCTGGCCGCTCGCTCGAATCGGCCCGAGATCAGCTTCGCGAGTG
>VAZQ01000544.1 GCA_005883115.1 Alphaproteobacteria bacterium
CGGCGCGCTGCGTGCTATGCTACCGGTGGCAACGATAATAGGCGCCGGTCACCGACGCCGAGGGATCGCCGGAGGGAAAGCGTGACGGCAGAAGCCGCGGCACTTGCCGCGCCCGCTGCAAAGACTAAACGCGCGGCACAACTTGGCGCCGTCGCCGGGTACGTGTGGTCGGGCGCGCTGCTCGCGCTCTTAGGCCTGCTCGTGCTCTATCCCGTGGCGATGCTGCTTCTCGGCGCGCTCACCAACACCAATCCGGTGGTTGACGGGTTCGGCGTGTTCGATCTTTCGCTTGCCAACTTCCTCACCGTTCTCGGCAATCCCAATGTGCACCTGGCGCTCGCCAATTCGCTGATCGCCTGTACCGGCGGCACTGCCCTCGCCGTCATCATCGGGCTCACGTTTTCCTGGATCGTCGTGCGCACCAACACGCCGTGTCGAGGCTTCGTTGCCGCGGCGAGCCTGATCCCGCTATTCGTGCCGCCGCTGGTCGCCGGCGTCGCTTGGTCGATTCTCGGCTCGCCGAAATCCGGACTCATCAACACCATGATGGGATGGGCTGGCCTTCCCTGGCGCATAGACCTCTACTCCATGGCCGGACTGATCCTGGTCTTCGGCATGTATTACGCGCCTTACATCTACATGTTCACGGCCTCGGCGCTGCGAAACATGGATCCGAGCCTGGAGGAAGCCGCGGAGATCGCGGGCGTAAATCCGGCGCGTACCCTGTTCACCATCACCTTCCCCCTGATCGCGCCGGCGATCATCTCCGGCATGCTGCTCTCCTTCATCGTCATGCTGGGCATCTACGGCATTCCGGCGGTACTCGGTGCGCCTGGCGATATTCCTGTCCTGACCACCTACATTTTCAAGCTGACCAACTGGTCGCCGCCGCTCTACAGCACGGCCGCCGCGGTCGCGATCATCCTCATGGCTGTGACCGGGGCATTGGTGCTGCTGCAGCAACGCGTGCTCGCTGGCCGCAGCTTTACAACCGTTGCCGGTAAGGCGTTTCGCCCGCGCGTCATCGAGCTTGGAGCTTGGCGTTGGTTCACCCTTTCCTTGGCGTTGCTCTATCTCTTCACCGTCGTAGTGTTGCCCACGCTCGCTCTGATCGTGGCCGCTTTCCGCAGGTTCTTGTTCATTCCCGATGCCGCCAGTCTGTTCGACATGCGGCACTACTCGCTCGTGCATTTCGACGCTGTGTTCGATAACCCGCTCACCATGCGCTCCATCTGGAACACGATGGAGGTCGGCTTGACGACTGCCGTCGTGGGCGGCGTCATCGCCTTTGCCATCGGATACACCGTGCACCGCAGCAGCGCCCCCGCGCGCCGCGCGATCGATCTCGTCGCAACGCTGCCCGTGGCGATCCCGGGATTGGTGATCGGCGTCGCCTATCTTTGGGCGTGGATCGGGCTGCCGGGCGGGCTCTACGGCACGATTTGGATTCTTATCCTCGCCTTCATCGCCCGTTTCATGCCGGATACGATGAAATCGCTGTCCACCTCGTTTCTGCAGATTCACCGCGAACTCGAGGAAGCGGCCTGGATCTGCGGCAAGGGCCGCGTCGGCACCATTCGCAGTATCGTGTTGCCGCTCGCCCGGCCGGGCACCGTCGCTGCCATGACGCTGCTGTTCATCCTGGCGATCCGCGAGCTCGGCTCATCGCTGTTTCTCTACACCAGCGATACAATGGTC
>VAZQ01000545.1 GCA_005883115.1 Alphaproteobacteria bacterium
GCCGTTCGCCACGATCTACTCGACGTTTCTGCAGCGTGCCTACGACCAAGTGGTGCACGACGTCGCCATCCAGCGTCTACCGGTGCGTTTTGCCATGGACCGCGCGGGGCTGGTCGGTGCCGATGGCCCGACCCATGCCGGCGCCTTCGACATCGCCTATCTCGGCTGCCTTCCCGGTTTCGTCGTCATGGCGGCGGCGGACGAAGCCGATCTCGTGCACATGGTGGCGACCGCCGCCGCGATTGACGACCGTCCGTCTGCGCTGCGCTATCCCCGTGGCGAAGGCATGGGCGTGCCGCTGCCGGCGGAAGGCGTCCCCCTCGAAATCGGCAAGGGGCGCGTGTTGCGCGAGGGCACCAAAGTAGCGCTGTTCTCGTTCGGCGCGCGGCTTGCTGAATGCTTCAAAGCGGCTGACGAGCTTGCCACGCTTGGACTTTCGACCACCGTCGCTGATGCCCGCTTCGCCAAGCCCCTCGATACCGAGTTGCTCCTTCGGCTCGCGCGCGAGCACGAGGTGCTCATCACCATCGAGGAAGGGGCCATCGGCGGCTTTGCCGCCCATGTGGTGCAAGCGCTTGCCGTAAACGGCGTGCTCGACGGCGGCCTCAAGATGCGCTCGATGATGCTGCCCGACGTCTTCATTGATCAGGACTCGCCCGCGGCGATGTATGCCCAAGCCGGGCTCGATGCCAAAGGCATTGTCGCGACGGCGTTCGCGGCGCTCGGACAGAATCTGCGGGGCGAGGCGGTGAAGATGGGGCGCGGATAAGCCAGCGCGCCGGCTATTTGCCTTTGCGCGGGACCTTTTTCCCCTTCTGGCGGGCTTCAGAGAGGCCGATGGCGATAGCCTGCTTGCGGCTCTTCACCTTTTTGCCGCTTCTGCCGCTCTTGAGCTTTCCGCGTTTGCGCTTGCGCATCGCGCGCTCCACATCCTTCGAAGCACTGCGCGAATATCGACGTGCCATAATTCGACTCCCTATCGACCCGAGCTGGTTTAGCACCGGGTCTGCGGCTCGCCTCACAGCGAGTCGTTTGGAACAACAGACACGTGCCGTTATTTGTTCCAGTGTGCGCCTCACTCGTGCCGCTAAGTGGTAAGCCGCTCATCATTTCGTGCGCTGAGCAAAGGGCATGGCCCGCCGCGTTCGCATTGACCGGCTTCTCGTCGAGCGCGGCCTGTTCGAAAGCCGCACGCAGGCGCAGAGCGCGATCGCCGCCGGTCGCGTGAGGGCCAACGAGCTTGTCGTCGCACGGCCATCGGAGGAGATTTCCGCTGACGCGGTGCTTCGTGCCGAGCCTGCGCATCCCTGCGTCTCGCGCGGCGGGGTAAAGCTCGCGGCTGCCCTCGATCATTTCCGCTCCGATGCGATGTTCAACCCTCGCAGGCGTGTCTGTCTCGACGTGGGCGCCTCGACCGGTGGCTTCAGCGAGATCCTGCTGGCGCGCGGCGCCTACCGCGTCTATGCCGTCGATGTGGGTCGCGACCAGCTGCATCGACGCCTGCGTGGCCGACCGGAGGTCGTTTCGCTTGAGGCAACGGACATTCGTACCCTCGATCCGGCCCGGCTGACCGAGCAGCCGGACTTCGCCGTGGTCGATGTGAGCTTCATCTCGCTCAAGCTCGTCCTGCCTGCCGTCTTCGCACTGCTGCGCACGCCCGCCAGTTTGCTTGCGCTGATCAAGCCGCAATTCGAGGCGGGCCGTCGGCGTGCGAAACGAGGGGTCGTGCGCGATCCGCACGTTCACGCCGGCGTATGCGAAGAGATCGCTGGCTTCGTCACGTCGTGCGGTTGGCTTGTCGCCGGCATCGAACCGTCGGTAATTCCGGGCGGCGACGGTAATCGCGAGTTCTTCATCGCCGTGTATTCCAGCTGACGTTCTGGACGTATCTACGATTGCTGGCTATCGGAAGCCATGGTGGAGCGGCTCCTGATCGCCCGGTTAGGCGCGCGCGGCGAGGGTGTCGCGGACACCGCCGCCGGCGCCGTCTACGTGCCCCATGCGCTGCCGGGCGAGATCGTCGAGGCCGAGCCCTGGCCGGGGCACGCCGACCGCCGTCGTCTCACCAAAGTCGAGATTGCAAGCCCGGAGCGCATCACGCCGGTCTGCGGGCATTTCGGCGTTTGCGGCGGCTGCGCGCTTCAGCATTTGGCGACCGCGCGCTACCGCGATTGGAAACGCGGTTTGGTGGTCGCGGCCCTGGCGCGTGCCGGCGTCGACGCACCGGTTGACGATTTAATTGACGCCCACGGCGAGGGGCGCCGCCGCGCCGTATTCCACGCCAGGCGGAGCGCGCGTGACGTGCTCGAGGTGGGGTTTGCCGCGCTCAAGGCTCACCACGTGGTGCCGATCGAGCGCTGCCCAATTCTTGCGCCGGCGCTCAGCGGGGCACTCCCAACGGCGCGGGACATTGCCGAAGTGCTCGCGTCGACGCGCAAGCCGCTCGATATCCAGGTGACCGCGACCGACTCGGGGCTCGATGTGGACGTGCGCGGATCGGGCCCGTTGATGGCGGTGCAGACAACGGCGCTGGCGAAGGTTGTCGACCGCCGCAATCTTGT
>VAZQ01000546.1 GCA_005883115.1 Alphaproteobacteria bacterium
GGCAGTCGTGTTCGATCCGCCGCGGCAGGGCGCCCAGGCGCAGGCGCGCGAGCTTGCAGCATCCGGCGTTGCGAGAGTGGCCGCTGTCTCCTGCAATCCGGCTAGCTTCGCGCGCGACGTCCGCATCCTCCTCGACGGTGGTTATCGCCTCGTGCGGGTCATACCGGTCGATCAATTCCTTTTCTCGGCGCACGTCGAATTGGTCGCGCATTTCGAAAAGTAA
>VAZQ01000250.1:0-1906 GCA_005883115.1 Alphaproteobacteria bacterium
GTTCGTGAGCACCTGGCGGCAGCGGCCGCCGCGATACCCCTTGATGGTCTCGAAGAGCAGCGCGGGGCCCTTCTTTTCCAGCGCGCGGCGCGAGACGGCGCCGATCTCGCGGTCCCAGTCGACCTCGGCGCGAATGCGCCGCAGCTCGTTCTCCTTCTCGAGCAGCGCGATCCACTGCCGCATGTCCATGAAGCCCTTGCTCATCGCGATCCTCCCGGCGTCGACGACGGTAGCACGGCTCAGTCCCGCGGGCTCACGACCGAGGCCGCCGGGGCCGGCGCGGGCGCCCGCTGGCTCGCGCGCTGCGCGAGCCACACGACGGCGAAGCACACGAGGCCGGCGACGTCACTCCAGAAGCCCGGCAGGATGAGCAGCGCGGCGCCGACCAGCAGCAGCGCGCGCTCGTAGGACCGCGTGGGCGCCCGGAACCAGCCGATGAGCCCGGCGCCGAGCATGACGATGCCGAGGGTGGCGGCCAGCGTCCGCCAGGCGATGTGCGCCCACGAAGCGCTGATCAGGAGAATGGCCGGGTCGTAGGCGAACGAGAACGGGATGACGAAGCCCGAGAGCGCCAGCATCATGGCCAGCCACTGCGTGCGCCACACCTCCGCGCCCGCGATCGACGACGTCGCGTAGGTCGAGATGGCGGTAGGCGGCGTGAGATCGGCGAGGATACCGAAGTAGAAGACGAACATGTGGGCGACGAGCTTGGGGATGCCGAGCTGCTCGAGCGCGGGCGCGGCCATGATCGACGTGATGATGTAGGTGGCGGAGGTCGGCAGCCCGGTGCCGAGCACGAGGGCGGCGACCATGGTCAGCAGAAGCGTGCCGAGCAGGCTGCCGCCGGCGAGCCCGACGATGCCCGTGGCCAGCTTGAGGCCGAGGCCGGTGGTGGCGACGACGCCGACGACGATGCCGACGGTGGCGCACGCGAGTGCGACGGGCATCGCCGCCTGCGCGCTGTCGGCCAGGATGGCCAGCGCGCGGGCCAGCCCGATGCGTGTTCCCCGGCGCACCCACGACAGCGCGAACGAGGCGACGAGCGCCCAGAACCCGGCGAACATCGGCGATCGGCCCTCGACGAGCAACCACACGAGCACGGCGGGGCCGACGAGCAGGTGCGCGTCGCGACGCAGCACCGCGCCGAGCCGCGGCAGCTCGGCGCGCGAGAGCACCGGCAGGTTCCGGCGCATCGCCTCGAAGTGGACCATCACGCCGACGGCGATGAAGTAGAGGACGCCGGGGATGGCGGCGGCGATCGCGATCGTCGAGTACGGCACCTGCAGCGTCTCGGCCATGATGAAGGCGGCGGCGCCCATCACCGGCGGCATCAGCTGGCCGCCGGTCGATCCAACCGACTCGATTGCGGCCGCCCGATAAGGCGTGAAGCCGGACTTGATCATGGTCGGAATGGTCACGATGCCGACGGCAAGCACGTTCGATACCGCGCTACCCGAAATCATGCCGAACAAGGCGGAACCCACCACCGCAATCTTCGCCGCGCCGCCGCGGAAGCGGCCCATGGCGGCCATCGAGATATCCGCGAAGAAATCGGCGCCGCCGGTGCGGGCCAGCACCTGGCCGAGGATGGTGAACGGGATCACCACGAGAACGGCGACTTGCAGGATCGCTCCGATCATGCTGTTGACGTCGAGGCCGAGGTAGGCGACGAGCCGCTCCGGCGAGACCCAGCGCGTCTGGAAATCTCCCGGCAGGCTCGGGCTGATGTAGATGTACACCGCCATCGCCAGGATGATGGCGACGAAGCCGAATCCCGAGGTCCGGCGGCTGGCTTCCAGCACCAGGAAAAGGAGGATGGCGCTGCCGACGATACCTTCCACGGGCAGCATCGCCAGCTCATACGTCAGCGGCTCGTAACGCACGAAGATGTAGCCGCACAGCAAGA
>VAZQ01000250.1:2022-2685 GCA_005883115.1 Alphaproteobacteria bacterium
GGCGGGATGTCGAGCGGATTGGGGAAACTGTAGGCGACATAGGCCAGGATCGTGACGACGGCGATCGCACCGGCAGGATCGATCGCGCGGTATTCTCGCTGCGTTTCCACCACGAAGGCGAGCGCCAGCGTGAGACCCAGACAGACGGTCAGCAACTGCTCGGTATAGAATGAGACATTGAACACTTGTCTGGGTACGTCCAGCACCCAGAGCACGACGCAAGCGACGAGCAGGCCTTGCAGAAGTTTCGTCAAGAAGACGGTTGTTTTCGATGCAGAGGCGGCGAACTCCTCGGCGCTCGAGAGCAACCGTTCCTCAGATGCGGCCGAAGCGGGCTTCCGCGCGTCCGCAGGCTGTGGCGTTTCGTTCACGGGAACGCCTTGGCTTCGATGTTCTTGTCCTTGAAGTATTTCAACGCGCCGGGATGGTATGGAAAGTCATATTTCTTGTTGAGCCCAGCCGCCGAGAACTCCCGCAGGTTGGGCGCGACCGCGATCATCTCGGCCTTGTTGGCCTCCATCGTCTCGATCACCTTATAGACCACGTCGTCGGGGACCTTGGCGTGGGCGAACAGCATATTGTCGATGGTATAGACCTACATCGGTCTTTCGACGCCGACGAAGATCGGCCCGGGTTCGACGTCGCTTAGATAGCCGTAGGGGG